>CAZWCO010000099.1:0-5543 GCA_964632665.1 uncultured Lachnospiraceae bacterium
GCTCTTGCAATTGCAAGCTGATTTTCCGGAACCTCGTCTGTTATTGTAGAGCCTGCTGCCGTATATGCTCCGTCATTTAAGGTAACAGGCGCAACAAAATTTGAATTACATCCAACAAACACATTATTGCCGATAACTGTCCTGTATTTCTTCTTTCCGTCATAATTAACTGTAACCGTACCACAGCCAAAGTTACACTTTTCGCCTACATCCGCATCCCCTACATATGTAAGATGGGATACCTTTGTGCCGTTGCCGATATTACAGTTTTTAAGCTCTACAAAATCTCCGATTCTGGCACTCGAACCCACAACACAGTTTGGACGAATATACGCAAAGGGTCCAACAGTAGTGTTCTCGCCGATTTCAGAGCTTGTGATAACAGAGCTTTGAATGGAAACGCCGTCTCCAATCCGGCTGTCCGTAATCTTTGTGTTGCTTGTAATGCATACGTTTTTACCGATTGTTGTACTACCTTCTATTACTACGTTTGCATAAATTTCTGTATCTTCGCCAATTTGCGCATCCGGAGAAATTAACACAGTTTCCGGAGAGTGTATCGTTACACCCTGAAGCATAAGTCTTTCATTTATTATCTTTTGCATTATACCTTCAGCATTGGCAAGGTCTACTCTGTTTTTTACATAAAAAAGCTCATCCATGTCAGACACAACAAATTGTTCCCCGTGTACATCACTTGAGCATAGCAGTTCCTCATTAAAACTGTCTTTATTAAAAACATATCCTGCGAGCTTTTTTTCCGGGGACACAACTGCAGTTATATCAAAATTATTATTTATGTGGTAGTTTATTGCATTTTTGATAGTATTACCTGTAATAAAAGGATAGCTGCAATCGATTGCGACAATATATTTCCCTGTTACAAGTACCGCTGTTGGCATTGAAACAATATTGTTAATTCCAGCTTCTGCCGCTGCAGCTGAAACATAGTCTTTGAGCTCCTTGGTGCATATTTTGTGAGTAGCCTTTGAAGAAGCTGATTTAAACTCACTTTCTCCTGTTGTATAAATAACCAGTGTGATATCATTCATAATTCTTTAACTCCTTTTCTGTAATATTAACATCCTTTTGAATTTGCTCCATTAGTAATTCCTTTGAACTAAAGCAAATTTCTTCTCTTATATAATCTATAAATTCCACTGTCATTTCCTTATCATATACATATTCATCAAAGTCAAGCAAATGACATTCTATTTTTGTTTTTGTGCCTTTAAAGGTAGGATTGTTACCAACATTAATTACAGCCCTTTTTCTTTTTTCGTCTACTAAACAAAATCCCATATATACGCCTGTTTTTGGAACCGTCATATCACTTTTATAGGACAGATTTGCTGTTGGAAATCCCATTTGTCTTCCGTTTTGAAATCCCTTTTCAACAGTTCCTGAAATAAAATAAGGTCTGTTAAGAAGACGAGCCGCTTTTTTTACATTGCCCTCGGATATAAGCTTCCTTATACGCGAGCTCGAAACTCTATCCCCGTCCATGTCCGTTTTATCGACTGCAAAAACCTTAATTGAGTGTTTTGAGCACAGACTCTTAAGGGTGTTTATGTCGCCTTTTGCATTCCTTCCAAAACGGTAATTGTATCCGGCGGCAACTGCCTCTGCGTTTAATGTGTTTTTTAAATACGCAACAAACTCCTCAGGAGACATGCTATAAAATTTCTCGTCAAAGGTTTCTTCATAAATAAAATCCACACCTGAAAGTAGCTTGATTTTATCATTATTTGAAATAAGCCTTGTACATCCGGACTTTCCCATTACATTTGCAGGGATTTCTGTAAAGGTGTGTACTCCGCATGCTATGTTATTTAAGGTTGCATACTCCTTTACAGTGTTAATTATTTTCATATGAGCGGCATGCAAACCGTCAAAGGTTCCAAGAGCAACCGCTGTTTTTGCAAAATCCACTTTGCTGCCATTATAATAAACAATGCTCATTTAAATTCCTCATTAACTACGAAATGATTTTTTTATTCTTAGTCTTCCCTCTGTACATTCAGCAATTGCAAAAAAGATACCTTTGCTGTCGTAGACAGAATATAATTTCCCCTCTGTAATTTCCGGATGGGAAACGAAAACACCATTTTTCATTCTGTCCGATTGTTTCTCTGAAAGATAAATTTTTTTATAGTCAAACAAATCCTCTGTTTTTATAAGACTTTTTAAAAGCTCGTCCTCGTTCATTTGTTCCAGAGTCTCCGGGGTATATGAATTTTCTATTGTAAAGCTGCCGCTTGCTGTTCTGCAAAGACTGCTCATAACTGCAAGGCTTCCTGCTTCTTTGCCTATATCCTCACAAAGTACCCTTATGTATGTACCCTTTGAACAGACAAAGCGCACCTTGTAGCTGTTATCCAAGGCTCCCTTTCCTAAAAATTCTGCTTCATATACAGTGATAGGTACAGGCTTTCTTTCAACGGTTTGACCTGACCTTGCAAGCTCATAAAGCTTTTTACCGCCTTGTTTTTTTGCGCTGTACATAGGGGGAGTTTGCAAAATTTCGCCAACAAAGGATGAAATTGCTTTTTTTACATCTGCTTCTAAGGGAAAAACATCTGTCTTTTCCGTGACCTTGCCTGTAATGTCACCTGTATCCGTAGAATAGCCAAAAACAAGCTCTGCAACGTATTCCTTTTTTTCTGACAAAAGCATGTCAGATGCCTTTGTTGCGTTTCCCACGCATACAGGAAGAACCCCTGTCGCCATTGGATCAAGTGTTCCTGTATGTCCAAGTTTTCTGGTACAAAAAATCCTGCGCATTTTATATATCATATCATGAGATGTGGGGCCTTGTGGTTTATTAAGCACTATTATACCATTATATTCCACCTTATACCTCCTGAAATTTTTTAAGCTCCTGTCTTGATGCTTCTAAGACGGCATCCTTTGCTTCTGAAAGTGTCATGCCCTTCATTGTAGCTCCGGCAGCACGTATGTGTCCTCCGCCGCCAAAGACTGCTGCAACACGATCAACCTGAGCAGAGCCGTTTGAACGAAGACTTACCCTTACTGCGCCGCCACGTTCCTTGATTTCAATTGCAATTTCTGTTCCTTCAATACTTCTTGGAATGTTTATAAGAGCATCTGCATCGCGCTCGTCCACTCCGTATTCTGAAAGAAGTGCGGAGTCGGTTGAAATAAGGGTTATTTTTCCATTCTCATAGCTTTCCACATTGTTCATAACATAGCCTGTAAGGCGTGTAACTGCCATGGAATTACTGTCAAAAAGCATTCTGTTTACGTATGCATGGTCAAAATCATGCTCCATAAGCTTTGCAGCAACTCGAAGAGTATCAGGCGATGTATTACTGTACTTTAGCGCGCCGGAATCAGACATAATGCCGCCATAAAGGTACATTGCTGCCTTGTCACTTATGTTAAACCCAAGCTGTATAGCAAGCTCTGCTATTACCTCTGCCGCAGCAGAGTACTTTTCTTTCACAACATTTATCTGTCCAAAGCTGTTATTCGACTTATGATGGTCTATATTGATTGTGTTTTTAGAGCCTTCAAAAATTTCTATTCTTGAAGCAAGTCTGTCTATTCCGCCACAGTCTACAACTATGCACAGGTCATAATCTGTTTTATCGCCCGGTTTGTAAACGGTATATTCGCCCTGGAGAAAGTCATACTTAGCTCCCGGCTCTTCCTCAAGTATGCAAGATACACTTTTGCCCATGGAGTTTAAAATATCCACAAGAGCAAAGCTTGAGCAAAGAGCGTCACCGTCTGCATTTACATGACATAAAACTGCTATATTATGAGCAGACTCTATATATTCCTTAATTTTATTTACCATTTCCATCGCCCTTCAAAAGCTCGTTGATATATGCTCCGTGTTCTATTGAACGGTCAAGCTCAAATACAGGTTCCGGAGTATATCTAAGGTCTATTCTCTTGCCTATTTCACGCCTTACAAAGCCGGCAGCACTCTTTAACCCCTCAAGAGCCTTTTTCTTAGTTTCCTCATCACCCATTACGGAAACATATACCTTGGCATATCTCAGGTCATTGCTTACATTAACAGCAACAACACTTGTCATCATAGGGATACGGGAATCTTTGAGTTCCCGTATCACCGTTGCCACCTCTCGTCTTACTTCTTCGTTTATTTTATCAATTCTTGACATATTATTCCTTTCATCTGCTTACCTCTTCCATGATAAAGCATTCGATAATATCCTGTTCCTTTATATCGTTATACTTTTCAATTCCGAGACCGCATTCAAAGTTTTCAGATACTTCCTTGGCGTCATCCTTGAAACGCTTAAGGCTTGAAAGCTCGCCCTCATGAACAACTATGCCGTTACGCACAAGTCTTACACCTGCATTTCTCTGAATTTTACCATCTGTTACATAACAGCCTGCAATTGTACCAACGCTTGAAACCTTAAATGTTTGTCTTACCTCTGCATGACCAATAATAACTTCCTTAAATTCAGGATCAAGCATACCCTTCATGGCAGCTTCAATTTCTTCAATTGCCTGATAAATTACGCTGTAAAGTCTGATATCAACCTCTTGACGTTCAGCAGCTGACAAAGCACCTGCGTCCGGTCTTACATTAAATCCTACAATGATGGCATTTGACGCATTTGCAAGCATAACGTCAGATTCATTAATTGCACCAACACCGCCATGAATTGCACGAACACGTACCTCGCTGTTGGAAAGCTTTTCAATAGACTGTTTTACAGCTTCAACAGAGCCCTGAACGTCAGCTTTAATAATAACGTTAAGCTCTTTCATGTTTCCTTCATCTATCTGGCTGAACAAGTTATCAAGGCTGACTTTAACAACCTTATTAAACTTATCCTCCTGCATTTCGTCACGGCGCTTTTCTGCAACCTCACGTGCTAGCTTTTCGTTCTTTACAACGTAGAACTTGTCACCGCCTGCCGGAGCTTCGGAAAGACCAAGAATTTCAACAGGAGTTGACGGGCCTGCTGTTTTTACACGTCTTCCCTTATCGTTTATCATAGCTCTTACGTGACCTACTGCTGTTCCGGCAATTACAATATCGCCGATATTAAGTGTACCGTTTTGTACAAGAACAGTTGCAACCGGACCTCTGCCCTTATCGATACGAGCTTCAATAACTGCGCCCATAGCTTCTCTGTCCGGATTTGCTTTAAGCTCTTTCATGTCTGCTACAAGAAGTACCATTTCAAGCAAGCCGTCTATGTTAATTCTTTGCTTTGCACTTACTTCTACACAAACAGTATCGCCGCCCCATTCTTCCGGTACAAGCTCATGCTCAACAAGAGCCTGTTTTACACGTTCGGGGTTTGCACCTTCACGGTCAATTTTGTTAATAGCAACAATAATTGTAACACCTGCTGCTTTTGCATGATTAATAGCCTCTATTGTCTGTGGCATAATTCCGTCATCTGCCGCAACAACAAGTATTGCAACGTCTGTTACCTGCGCACCACGAGCACGCATTGTTGTGAACGCTTCGTGTCCCGGTGTGTCCAGGAATGTTATTATTCTGTCATTTAAAGTTACGCTGTATGCAC
>CAZWCO010000100.1:0-5488 GCA_964632665.1 uncultured Lachnospiraceae bacterium
AACCTGTGAAACTCTTGCTGCCATAGGTACTGCTGAAACTCCGGCAGAACCGATAAGTGGGTTAATTTTGTTCTTAAGGAACAGATTCATAAACTTTGCAAGAAGCACGCCGCCGGCTGTACCAAATGCAAAGGCGCATATACCCATCGCAAGAATACCAAGTGTCTTTCCTGTAAGGAAGGTCTGTGCAGTTGCTGTTGCACCAACAGAAATACCAAGGAATATTGTAACTATGTTCATAAGCTCGTTTTGAGCGGTCTTTGAAAGTCTTTCACAAACACCTGACTCTTTTATAAGGTTACCAAGCATGAGACAGCCCACTAATGGAGCAGCAGATGGTACTAAAAGTGCAACAAAGATTGTAACAACAATCGGGAATATTATTTTCTCTGTACGTGAAACAGGGCGAAGCTCCTTCATAACAATCTTTCTCTCTTCCTTAGTTGTCAGAAGCTTCATAATAGGTGGCTGAATTACAGGAACAAGCGCCATGTATGAATATGCCGCAACGGCAATTGGTCCAAGAAGATCCGGAGCAAGCTTTGATGTAACAAATATAGCCGTAGGGCCGTCAGCACCGCCTATAATACCGATTGAGCCTGCCTCTGCGCCTGTAAAGCCAAGGAATTTTGCACCAATAAAGGCAAGGAAAATACCAAGCTGAGCCGCAGCGCCAAGGAGAAGACTCTTTGGGTTTGCAATCAGCGGACCAAAGTCTGTCATAGCGCCAACACCAAGGAATATAAGACATGGATAAATACCCATCTTAACACCAAGGTAAAGAACGTCTATAAGACCAAAATCAACAGTTTGTCCAATTTCAAGTGTTGACAAAAGTGTCTCGGAAACACCTGCGTCAGTCATTCTTTGAATAAACTCAGCAGTTACGGGAGCGCCGCCGAAAAGGTCCCAGTTAATGTGACCGCCGGCAAACAAAATCTCGTGATACATTTCTGCGCCGAACAAATTTGTGAGCAGCATACCAAAGGAAATTGGCAAAAGGAGCAAGGGCTCAAATTGCTTTACAATTGCAAGGTATGCAAGCACACATGCTATAACTATCATTATAAGCTGCATAGGATTTTCCGAAATCATGTAAAATCCTGTCTGCTGTAAAAAGTTTATAATAGCGTCCATTTAATTTACATCCTCTCGAAAATTTTATTTTATAGTACAAAGCACCATGCCGGTCTGGACGGAAGTACCTTTTGCAATTACTGATGTAACCTGTCCGTCGCAAGGTGCCATAATTTCGTTTTCCATTTTCATAGCTTCAAGAATCATAAGCACGTCACCGGCTTTTACAGCTTGTCCCTCGGCTACCTTTACGTCAAGTATTGTGCCGGGCATTGGGCATGCAACCTGTTCGCCGTCACCTGAAGGAGCAGCTGCGGGCGCAGGCGCTGCAGCAGGAGCAGGAGCGTCCGCAGGTGCTGCTTTTGCTTCACTTTCGCTTACAAGCTCAATTTCCACTTCATACGCAGTTCCGTTTACATTTACATTATACTTTTTCATAATAATTTTCCTTTCTATAGCTAAAGTTTATTTTTGCTTTATTGACAAAATTCTGATACCGGACACATCTTCGCCGGTTTCTTCTGCAACAGCTGCCGCAATAGCTGCAACAAACTCTCCTTTATTTTGGATTTGAACTTTCTTTGTAGCTTGTACAGGTGTTACGGGTGCAGCAGCTTCCTGAGCATTTGGAGCCTTTACAATAAACTTATTGCATATTGCGCTCATGATTGTACATAAAATTACTATACAGATAAGACCAACAAAAACTGTGCCCATGCCAAGCGCCACTACAAAAGCATTGGACGGCTCTGCCGCCGTTAAAACAACAGGGTTTAACATTCAAAATGCCTCCTTTCAAAAACTTAAGATGTAAAATATTCCTTATTTTATTAAAAAATACTAATTATTTTTATTGTATCAAATTTTGAAGAAAAAAACAAGGTGTTTTTATGAAAAAATGTATAATTTTTCTGTATGGCTATTATTAAATACAAAAAAAGCTGTTGAAATTTCAACAGCTTTTTAATTTAGAGCTTAACGGTTTCCCCGGCAGGTACTTCAATAACACCTGTTTTGTCTTTTTCTACCCATACAGCAATAGCTGACGGGTTATAGAAAACAGTTTCGTCGGCAGAAACCCGAAGTCTTTTTTGTGCTTCAATATAGTTGTAAATTTCCATGTTGGTTGCATACCATACATTTTCCCTGCCTGAAAGAGTGCTTACAAGGTTTTCCATATACTCCCAGTCAGCCTCTGTCTTAAACTCATAGCTGTGTCCCCATATATAAAACATAGGATGATAATGGGGAGAGTCAATTAGTTCAATAAACCTTTTGCAAGGCTCCATAGCATTCTTGTGATGACAGGTCGGGTGCCACTTCATAAAATTTTCAGGAATACGAAAGCCGTTTGTTGAGTCAACAGTTCTTGAATATACTATTCCGCAGGCTTTCATTGCGGCAATTGAATCATCGTTGTATGAGCCATAGGGATAGGACATGCCAATTACAGGGTATCCTGCAATTTTTTCAAGGATTTTTCTGTCCTCTATGACTTCACTTGTAACAGACTGCATGGACATGTAAGCCGGCCAGCAATGATTAAGAGTATGACAGGAAATTTCGTGTCCCTCATATTGCTTTCCTATATCTGCAAGCTCATTGTTACTCATTTCCATGTACTTATTTCCGTTTAAGTGGAATGTGCCCTTTACATTGTATTTGTTAAAAAGCTCTATAAGTCTTTTGTCTTCCTTTGGGCCGTCATCATAGCTGAAGGTCACAACTCTTCTTTTGCCACCGGGAAATATATTATATACTATCATTTTAGTGCCCTCCGAGAAACAAATTTTATTTCTGTTGCAATTCTGCGTCCTACAAGCTCACAGCCCTTAATGTCAAACATTGACGGGTCTGCTGTTCTTTCTGTTGGATTTATTCTTTCAATATTCGGGTCGTTAATTGGAGTTTCTACCTCATCTGAAATTCTTTCATAAAACTGACCAACAAGGCTTATTTTTTTGCCTTCGGGCATAATTCCTTCTTCTGCCCAGCCTATTTTTATCTTACTTATAAAATCACATGGCCTTTCCCTTATTAATAAATTTAGTCCATACAGACAAAATACTAACACACAGAAGCACGGATATTGCCATGCCCCCAATCCATATTAAAACTACAATATTCCATGGTGCAAATTCTGCAATTTTAGCAAAGGCATAGGAAGCAACAACGTTTCCAATGCTTGCTGTTGCGTTTATAATACCTGAAACAGTACCGCCTCTTCCGTATGTATTAAATCGCATTGCTGAAAATGAACCCATCATAGGTGATGTGCTATGTACAAAGGCAACTGCAATGGAAAGTCCTGCAAGTATTGCCATGTAGTGTACCTTTCCCACAAAATAGCAAAGTATAAGTGCCGGAATACTAATTGCCAGAAGACCAAGAGTTCCCTTCACTTCGTTTGTGGTTATCCACTTACGTACTAATCCTGTAATAAATACCCCTATTGCAGAGAATACAACAAGGATTACGCTTAGTCTTGTTGCAATGGCAGCCGGTATACTAGTATAAGACTCCATAAGCATAACAGGAGTCATCATTTTAATACCGTTATCAACCATTGTTCGAAGGAAGCTTACAATTATAATTGCAAGAAGTCCCGTTTTAAGTATAACAAACTTCATATCAGCAGTTTCTGTGGGGTGCTCCAGCTTAGATGTATGTCTTTTTAATATGCCTTCGCTAACCATTTTTCTGCTGATTAGTCCATAGCCCACAATCCATAGTACAAGAGAAGCTGTTAAGGATATTATTGAAACCATAAAGTTGTCAAGCCAGCTTGTTACAAAGGATGCTACAAGCATACTCAGAGCAAGGCCCACACTTGTGGAAAAAAGTATCCAGAACATTCCTGTACTTCGAAAGCTTTCCTTAAGCTCAGTAGATACAATCTTAAAAATTCCGGGCCACAATCCAAACTGGATTATAGCATTAAAAATCCATGCACCCATAATTACAGGATAGGTAGGATACAGGTAAATAATTATATTTGAAATAATAGCTCCAGTAATGCCGATAGCAATTAGCTTTGCGGGTGAATATTTATCGGCCGCAAACCCGCCAAAAACCTGAAAAATTCCGTAAACAAGCCAGAACACGCCGCTGATTAAACCTGTCTGGGATTTTGTCATAATGCCCTCCTCAACAATGGTAGCCATTGCAGAGGAGAACATGTTTTTTGTCATATACACAACTGAGTACATAACAAATATTATAACGAAAAGAACTACACTCAAGGTTTTACTCTCAAGATGTCTTATCTTCATTTTTCAGACCTTCCTTCTCGGTGATGTCTTATGTAATTTATTTAATTATCTCAATGTCAAGTATTGAACAAAGGTCTTCTATAAGGCCTGTCTGGTCGCCGTATGCAATAATATAATGCTGGCACATTACGTTGTCTGCAAATGCAGGAACGTCATCAAGCTCAATTTCAAGACCGGGGAGCTGTGGTGCCGGCTGTGTCCAGCCTGCCTCCTCCCACTTCATAGGAGTCTTGCCAAAGCCTTTAACCATGTGCATGTAATACTCGCCGTCGCAACATGTCAGACGGCACATTGTAAGCTCGCCGCCCTTTACCTTGCTGACGTTTAATATACCCTCTGAAAGCTCGCCAAATGCTGCCGGCATAACAGTTACATCACCGTCAACAACAGCTGCCGGAACATAGTCAGGAACGCCTGCAAGTACACTGTTTTCAAAGAATTCATAGAACTCAAGATATGCTGCTGACTGACCTGTAAGGTACTTAACCATAAGCTGTGTAATGCTGCCAAGGCTGTCATTTTCAGGAACAGTCGCAAGACCTGCTTCGTCTGAAAGAAGCATGAAAATAGGTGCCGGTGGGAAGCCAAGAAGCTTCTTCATGCCGTCAACGTCTTTGAGTGAAATTGCGTCATATCCACGCTCGTCACAGATTTCCTTAACAGCAAGGTAGTAGCCTGCTGCCTTTTCAAGACCTTCTCTTTTTGCTTCCTTAAGGAACTTCCACTTTGAAATACACTTGTCAATAACCTCTTGCTTCTGGGCATCTGTAATCTTTTGATAACGCTGCTCCATTTCAAGCATTTCAAAGGTTTCAATTTCAGGACCGATTACTCTCTTAAGTGACGGTCCGTCACACTGTGTTCCGTAAAGGTTCATGTCACGGTAGCCTGCCATACCTGCTCTTGCGTGGCGGAGCTTGTTTGCAGCAGCTGCCGCAATTCCGTACTGTGCAACCTTCTTTGTGTTTGAAGGAAGACCGATAATATCATATATGTACTTGAATGTGTATCCAAGGTCAAAGAATGTTTTTCTGATAGCAGTTGTTCCTGCCTGGTCAGCTGTTGTTACAAGTCTGCCGTCATCCTCTATCCAGCCGCAAAGTCCCCAAAGAACCATTGGCTTTTCACGGAAGTGCTCT
>CAZWCO010000101.1:0-5467 GCA_964632665.1 uncultured Lachnospiraceae bacterium
ACACTTTAGAGAGAGATGACACTATATGAAACTTAATTTGGCAATATGTGATAACGAAGAAGTAGCTTTAAAGGAAGAGCATGAATTAGTAGCTTCTGTTTTGACGGAGCTGGAAATAGATTATTGTATTGATATATTTTCAAATCCTACGGAATTAATCAAATCCCAGGTACAGTATAATATTATTTTCCTTGATATTGAAATGGGTGATTTAAGCGGTATTGAAACGGCTAATATCATCAGAAAGAATAATAAGGATTGTTTTATTTTCTTTGTAACAAATTATGAAAGATACCTAGATGATGCTTTTGACAAAAGAGCCTTTAGGTTTTGGACAAAACCATTGGACAGAAGAAGGTTGTCTGTTGGTTTAAAGTCAGCAATTGAGGAAATTAA
Organism: uncultured Lachnospiraceae bacterium; assembly: GCA_964632665.1. Classification (GTDB taxonomy): domain Bacteria; phylum Bacillota; class Clostridia; order UBA1381; family UBA1381; genus RGIG9115. The sequence goes on from CAZWCO010000101.1 coordinate 397, forward strand.
ATCCCTGCAGCACTATATTACTGTTAAAATTAATGGTGTTAACAATACCATATTTTTACATAATATTATATACATATATATGGAAAACAAAAGATTGCATGTAATAACTGTAAAAGGGGAGATTACCACAGACGATACACTTAAAACCATATATAATCAAATAAAAAGTATTGATTATTTTACAGAAACCTGTCGGGGATATTATGTAAATATGAATTATGTGAAAAACTATAGCCGCGAAAATATAGTATGTTCCTATAAACACGAAATATATAATGTTTGTGTATCCAGACGCAAATATAATAGTTTTCATCATGCATTTATTAGTTGGGTAGGTGGGAAATAATGAGAATTGATTTTGGACTTGTATTAGGAATAGCTTTGGAATACATATTTTTTATTTACTATGCTGATACTTTATTTTATCGAAAGAAGAAAAAATATGTATGTTACCTTATTATTGCCATTAATTATCTGATACATTTATTCATATGTATGTTTGGTAATATGATAATAAATACAATTGTGTTTACAGGCATAAACGTGTTAAGCTTTTTGCTTTGTTATCATATCACCGTAAAAAATGCTGTCCTGCAAAGTGTAATACTTGTAGTATTATCTATTGCTGGTGAGTTGTTAATTGTATTTGCCCCGTATTTTAAAATTATTCCAAATAATACTATAATGATGTCTGCTGAACAATCCCTTATTTTAACGCTGGCAGGCAAATCCTTTTATTTAATAGGCATACTGTTGGTTAACAAGCTGTTTTATAAAGATAATAAGAAATACGGAGTGCCGTTAATTGTTATGATTTCTGTGCCTGTTATAACAATTATTATTTATATTTTGATATTCACAGTTAATGTTACATCAAATCTATTATCGTTAACTTGTGTTATGCTGATTTTAATAAATGCGATTGTACTTTTAATAAATAAAAAAATAATAAATAAAGATTTGGAAATTGCCCAGCTTAAAAATGAGACGATAAAGGATAATATGGTTTTTGAGGAATATTTGATTTTAAAGGATAAATATGAAAAAATAAATATTCTACACCATGATTTTAAAGAGCATATGAATGCTCTTAATTCTTTAATAGGTAAAGACAATATCAAAGCAAGAGAGTATATGAAATCAGTGCATGACGAAGAAATGATTTCTCAATTTGTTGAATTTAGCGATAATAATATGCTGAATATATTGCTTACAAAAAAGAAAGAAGAGTGCTTGAGTAATAATATAGAATTTATTATTGAACCAATTCATTCTCGTTTATCATTTTTGCATGATATGGATATTGTGACCTTATTTTCTAACCTCATCAATAATGCAATTGAGGCTTGCGAAAGCTCGTTAGATAAGAAAATCTATCTTGATATTCATACAACAAATGAAAATTTTATTGTTGTACGAATGGAAAATACATCTGATGTACACCCAATTGTCATAGATGGCAAGCTGCGTACACACAAGGACAACGATAAGCTGCACGGAATTGGAATGACAAGTATTCGCAGTGTACTAAAAAAATATGATGGGTCTGTACATTGGTCTTATGATATAAACAAAAAAATGTTTTTAACTACTGTAGTTATTCAAAACAAACTTGCTGATTATACCACTCAGGCAATATAACGACCACTGGGGAATTTTATGTTTACATGATACCACTTTTTTGATACCATTTAAATATAAAATTAATGGAGGTATGTAATATGCTTAAAAAGTTGTTTAATAATAGCGTAAAGTTTGTTATGAAATCTCTCCCTGTAATTATGACAGCAATGCTTGTGGTGCATGCGAGTTCTACAGCGAGCTTTATTAATGGTCAGCCAATACCACCCAATACTTTAAAGAAATATAGAAAGTTCTAATATCAATGGAAGTTTTGTCAAAGAAAATTATCAATTATGCACTGACCAATGAATATATACATAAGGAACAATATGAGGAATACTTATATATTCTTACTCTTATTTTGAATATACTAATAACCGATATTACAATGCTGGTTATTGGAGTAATCATGGGTATGGTATGGGAATGTATTACATATTGGTTAATATATAAAGTACTTCGTAAATATTGTGGGGGATTTCATTTTAGTACATCATTTAAATGCTACCTTTCTTCATGTATAATGTGTCCGGCTGTTTTGATAATTATAAAACATGTTCCTATAAATGTGGTTGTGCTTACAATTGTGGCAATGTTATTTTCGATTATATTATTATTTCTATCGCCCGTTGAAGCAGTAAATAAGCCGCTTGATGAACAGGAAATTAAACTTTTTGGCAAAGTGGCAAGACTGTTGGTAGTAGGTGTAATGCTTGTATATTCTATATCATTGATATTGAAATTTTATTTAGTATCAAAGATTATAGCGTTGAGCATTATTTCGGTTGGGCTGTTTGTGATAGCAGGAAAACTTGAACTTCAATTTTCACACCAAAAGCACCGGTGTTCGTAAAGAACACCGGTGCTTTTTTATGATAATTACTACCATTCAAGAACTATTTTGACCACTGAAGCATAATATGTTGACTTTCTCAAAAATGCATTATAAAATGTGGTTGAAGGCAGGCAACAGAAATGTTGTTTGCAAATTAACCAGTTAATTATCAATAGACGTATTGATGAAACATAATTATTAAAGAAAGAAGGGAAATGTTTATGAAAAAGTTTAAAAAATATTTAACAATTAGTTTGGCAGTGATAATGTCGATTTCAGCTATTTGTGTTAATGCTGGGGCAAGTAAAACATATGGAACAGTTGACTCGTTGGACGAACTGTATTGCCCTGTAGATACATTAGAAATAGATGAAAATGGTGAATTTATCATTAATACTAATGAAGAAGTAGAACCTTATGGATTGATAGGGCCACCTTCTATAATTGCTGGAGCAAGTGATGTGTATGTTTATAGTGGGACTGGAAATAGTAGTATAGTAAATAACTATTATTATAATATGGATGCTAATTTTAGTTATACATTTAATTCATCGGCCGATACAACTACAGCACAATATGCAGAATTTTTAATTGCTGCAAGTTCTCAATATAAAAATATATATTTCAAGGCAACAGGGTCTGAAAACAGAAATTTAAACATCTCATTGGTTCCTATGAATTCAAATGGTACTTTGCTTGGACCTGAAATATTGCCTGCAAAGGCATCTAATCCGGAAACAATTTCATTCTATGGATTAGATCCGGGAGGTATATATGCAATTAAAATTACTCCAACACAAAGTGGGGCAATGACCGGCACAGTTTATGTAAGTGGAAATCCATCATGATTACTGCTTAAATTGAAATTGTAAATGCTTAAATTTGTATTCAATTAATATGTGTGAAAGGGTATAATTTGGTCATAGAGCTTTAGTTGTTCATTATCCTTTCGATTTAACAGATAAACTGCTGCAGGATTTTCAGGACCTGTGGCAGTTTATCGTATGGAGGTTCAATATTAGTTGAATTAAAATAAGTAAGGAGGATGCTATGCGAATTTTGATTACTTTATGTATGTCGTTATATATGTTTATTTCATGTATAACACCGATAAATACATATGCTGCTACCCCTATTAAAACCGGTGAATATATAATGATGGGCGAATATTATAACAAACCAATATTGTGGCGATGTGTAGGTAATGATGAAAATGGAATACTTATGTTTTGTGACGGTATTTTATGTTATAAATCTTTTGATGCGTCAGGGGACCATGGTAATGGTTCAAGATATCGTACAAGCTATGGTTCTTGTTTATGGTCGGAATCGAATATTAGATGTTGGTTAAACTCAGAGTCTGATACAGTTGATTATATTTGCGGAAATCCCCCTTCTCAATTAAACGTATGGCTTCAAAGAAATTCTTATGACAAGGAACAGGGATTTTTAAAAAATTTTGATTTAACTGAAATTAATGCTATTAAAGAAGTACAATTAAAAACCTCATTAGACATGGAAGATGTCCAATTGTCAGACGGAATATTCAATAATTTGGTTTTTATTAATAGGATGTTGCCCCAGACTAAAGAGGAGCCGATGTCTTATCAATATACAACAGATAAAGTATTTTTAATTGATGAATTGCAAGCTGATATGATAATTAAAAATCTCGGAGTGTCATATCTTAATTCACAAATGAGCAGCAATAGAGGCGGGTATACAAATCTGAACACTGATTTGTTAAGTAGTTATTTAATGCGTTCACCCAATGTTGTTTCAAATATTCCTTGTGAAGTATTCGCAATTTGGTTTGGGAATGGTTATGATGAGGGATACATTAGTACTGTAAGTGCGTATATGAGTACAGGAATACGTCCGGCTTTTTATTTAAATGATGATTTGACTTTTGTCGGAGGCAGCGGAACAAAAAATGATCCGTATATAATTTCTGAAAAAATGATTGGTAAGCAGTTGGAAGATGAGGTAGAGGATTTTAGGACTATAATTGTAAAAACTGCAACTGATTCAATAAAAGTGTTATGTAATGAAGATGAATTTATATTTACAGATGCACAGCCTTTTTTAGACGAAAACAATCGTACCCTTGTGCCTAGCAGAACAATGTTTGAGGAACTGGGGTATGACGTAGAATATGATTCTGCTTTGAGAACAGTTACTGTTAGTAAAGGAGAACTGATTGTACAACTGTGTATTGATTCAAATGAAATATTCATCGCTGACAAACTTTTTACTACTATGGACACACAACCACAAATTATAAATGACAGGGTTTTCATACCTCTGCGCTATGTTGCAGATGCAATCGGTTTTGATGTTGTTTGGAGAGGTATTTAGCCTGTGATTTTAAAGGCTAAATATAAACGCAGACTGAGATAGGCATAGCCGTAGCTTCTACCCTCTGTCTGCGTTTTATTTATAATGCCATTTGTGTGCCATCGAATGTGTAAAAGAAAACACTTGCAAATTTATTTTATTTATGTTAAAATATTTTTAACCACGTACATATTAATACTAAAAAGTGTGTATTTTAAAAATGTAAAAATGCATGCTCTATTTTCATATACACTTGTTTAGTATATTGATGTGCGT
>CAZWCO010000102.1:0-5449 GCA_964632665.1 uncultured Lachnospiraceae bacterium
CTATTATACCACAAGGAGTTCAGGATCTCAATTTTCATTTAACTTAACAAAACGTGTTTTCCTAAAAGGAGTAATTTTATGATAAAAGCGGACAGCACAGTACGCAGAGAAACAAAATATATTGCAATTATTAGCATTATTTTAAGTGTACTTATGCAAATTGTTTTTCTTTTTTTGAAGGGGTGGAACTATACGGTACTAACAGGTAATTTGCTTTCACTTGCAGCGTCTGTTGCTAATTTTTATTTTATGGGTGTTTCGGTGCAAAGGGCACTTGCTGTGGATGAGACGAAAGCTCGAAAGGTTATGAAAAATTCCCAAACCCTTAGAAATGCAGGTATATTTGTAACTATTGTAATAGGTGTCACACTACCGTATTTTAACACCGTCGCAACAATTTTGCCTGTGTTTTTTCCAAGGATTGCAATTTCCTTTCGACCGATGCTTAAAGAAAAGGAAGTGAAAGATAAGTGAATGGGATGACGCGCTATTTTAAGATGGTTGACATCTTTTATATTTTTATGATGATTTTGCCAATAAGCCTGACAATTGCACTTAAGACTATAACCACTCCTTTGTCAGAGGGAATAAAAATATCGGGAGCGATGATATATTTTACTGTTAATATGCCAATTCAAAATCTCACTATTACGGAATCCCAGGTAAACTCCCTTGCTGTAATGATTTCTCTCTTTTTCCTTTGTTGTTATCTTACTCACGGAATAAAGGATGGTGTATGGCTTAAAAGACACCATTTTGCAGAGCTGATAGTTGAAAAAAGCACAGCTATGGTTATTTCAAATATGGGAGAATATTTCAGGGGGTTTTCGCCCTTTATTGCAGCTATCATAGGTCTCTCTACGTTTTCAAGTCTTATTACGTTGTTAGGACTTTATGCACCTACATCTGACCTTAATATTGTAGCAGGCTGGGCAATACTTGTATTTGTGCTTATAACCTATTACAAAATGAAGGGCGGTATTGTAGAGTACATCAAAAGCTTTGCAAATCCGGTGCTGATGGCGCCGCTAAACATAATCAGCGAGGTGGCAACACCTGTTTCTATGGCATTTCGTCATTACGGAAATGTGCTTTCAGGTTCGGTTATTTCGGTGCTTGTGGCAGCCGGTTTGCAGGCACTTTCAAATATAATCTTTGGTACTCTGCCGGGTTTTTTAGGAGAATTCCCTTTTTTGCAGGTGGGTTTGCCTGCTATTTTGTCAATTTATTTTGACATATTCAGCGGTTGCTTGCAAGCATATATCTTTGCAACATTGACCATGTTATATATTTCGGGAGGATTTCCTCTCGAGCTTTATCAGAAACGTAAGTCAAAAAAAGCACACAGGTGTAAAAATTAAACGGAGGTTTTATTATGGAAATTGCAATCAGTATTATTTTAGGATGTTGTGCATTAGGTGCAGGAACTGCTATGATAGCAGGTATCGGACCGGGTATTGGAGAAGGTAACGCTGTGGCAAAGGCATGTGAAGCAATTGGCAGACAGCCTGAATGTAAGGGCGATGTTACAACAACAATGCTAATGGGATGTGCAATTGCAGAAACAACAGGTCTTTATGCGCTTGTTATTGCAATTCTTCTTTTGTTTGTTACACCCGGTATATTTGTAGACATACTTATGAGTACAATTGGTTAATACGGAGTGAAAATAATATGCAATCATTAGAAGTTATTTCTGTCAATATCTGGCAGATATTTATTTCGCTGCTTAATTTGATAATTTTGTTTCATTTGTTTAAGAAATTCCTCTTTAAGCCGGTTAATAATATGCTTCAAAAGCGTCAGAGTGAAATTAATGAAAGATATGATGCAGCAGACGAGGCAAAACGTACGGCAGAAGAAAAGGAGCTTTTATGGAATGAAAAAATCAATAAAGTAAAAGCCGAAACAGACGAGCTGCTAAAAAAAGCACAGGACAGTGCAAAGCGTCAGGGAGCTGCAATTATTTCCAATGCAAAAGAACAGGCAGATGGTATTGTCCGCCAGGCTGAAACTCAGGCAAAGCTTGAAATGAAAAAAGCAGAGGACGACATTAAATGGGAAATTGTTGAGATTTCTACCGCACTTGCAAACAAACTCTTAGAACGTGAAATTAACACGGAGGATCACCATAGCTTTATAAATTCATTTATTGAAAAGATAGGTGATGAGAAATGAGCAAAATTAACAGTGAATATACAAAAGCATTATTTATGCTTGCAATGGAAAATGAAAGCGTGACAGAATACGGGAAAGCGCTGGATTTTGTTTCTGCCGCCTTTCATGTAAACCCTGTGTATATTGAGTTTTTAAACGCTCCTGCTATTTCTGTCAAAGAGAGACTGAATGCCTTGGAAAATGTATTTTCAGGTACAATTCCCAATAATGTTCTTTTGTTTTTAAAGCTGCTTTGTAAGAAAAGAAATATAGGGGGATTTTTTGACTGCGTAGAGCAGTATAAAAGTCTGGCAAATAATTTTATTAATGTATCAAAAGCTGAAATTACAAGTGCTGCTTTGCTTAATGAAAAAGAGAAAACAGCTTTAAAAGAGAAGCTTGAACGATTAAGCGGTCACACCGTTATTACCGAGTATACTATTGATAAGTCAATACTTGGAGGCATAATTGTTGAAATGGACGGCAAAGTAATTGATTCAAGTCTTAAAAAGCATCTTAAGGATGTAAAGGATGTGATAAGTAAATGAGTACAAGACCTGATGAAGTGAGTCGGATAATTAAAGAACAAATAAAGAATTACGAATCAAAAATAGAGATGCAGGAAACAGGTACTGTAATTCTTGTAGGTGACGGAATAGCACGTGTGTATGGTCTCAGAGCCTGCATGGCAAGTGAGCTTCTTGAATTTGAGGATGGCAGCTTTGGTATGGCGCAGAATCTTGAAAGTGATACCGTGTCTGTTTCACTTCTGTCTGACACAAATGATATTCATGAGGGTTCTAAAGTTCGCCGAACGGGTAAAGTTGTTTCTGTACCTGTTGGGGACTCTTTGCTTGGGAGAGTGGTTGACGCTCTTGGAAAACCGATTGATGGCAAAGGCCCTATTGAAACAACAGAAACAAGACCAATCGAATCCGAAGCTCCCGGAATTATCGAAAGAAAAAGTGTATCCGTACCTTTACAAACAGGAATAAAAGCAATAGACAGTATGATACCCATTGGCAGAGGTCAGAGAGAGCTTATTATTGGTGACAGACAGACAGGTAAAACGGAAATTGCTGTTGATACAATTATAAATCAAAAAAATACAGACGTAATTTGTATATACGTTGCAATAGGTCAAAAAAATACATCGGTTGTTCAGCTTGCAAATGAGCTTACAAAAGTAGGGGCAATGGAATATACAATTATTGTATCAGCATCTGCTGCTGAAAGTGCACCACTTCAATATGTTGCGCCTTATTCCGGCTGTGCGATGGCAGAATATTTCAGACAACAGGGTAGGGACGTGCTTATTATTTATGACGATTTGTCAAAGCACGCAATTGCATACAGGGCTCTTTCGCTTCTTATTCGTCGTCCTCCCGGACGTGAGGCATATCCGGGTGATGTATTTTATCTTCATTCAAGACTTCTTGAAAGAGCCGCATGTGTTTCACATGAATACGGAGGCGGCTCAATAACAGCTCTTCCGATTATTGAAACCCAGGCGGGTGATGTTTCGGCTTATATTCCAACTAATGTTATATCTATAACCGATGGACAGATTTTTTTGGAAACAGAGCTTTTTCATGCAGGAATTATGCCTGCAATAAATCCGGGTATATCTGTAAGCCGTGTAGGAGGTGCAGCTCAGCTTAAGGCAATGAAAAAGGTTTCAGGTGAGCTTAAACTTCTATATGCGCAGTACCGTGAGCTTCAGGCGTTTTCGCAGTTTGGAAGTGACCTTGATGAAGATACTAAATTGCGTCTTGCACTTGGAGAGCGAATTGTTGAGGTCCTTAAACAAAACAGAAATGCACCTGTTCGCGTGGGATGTCAGGTAGCTATTATTTATGCAGTTATAAACGGATATTTGAATAATATAGCTGTAAATAAAGTGCACGACTATGAACAGAGACTTTTTGAACTTCTGGAGGCTGATTATAGTACCTTGCTTGAAAGATTTGAGAGTAACTACTGTGATGATGAGGACATTACAATGCTTAAAAAGGTCCTTGATGAAATGAAGGAGTGACATTATGGGTGTGGATATTAAAAGCTTAAAAACCCGCATCAGAAGTGTTGATTCAACCCTTCATCTAACAAAAGCCATGGGACTTGTAGCATCTGCAAAAATCCGTGGAGCATCAATAGCAATGGCAAAAAGCCGGGAGTATTCGTCTGCTGTTGATGATACAATATCAATGCTAACATCCGCTAAAGCCTGTGCAAAAAGCGTGTATATGCAAAATGGTGAAGAGGGGAAAATATGTCTTATTGCAGTTGCAGGTGACAGAGGGCTTGCCGGAGGGTATAATTCTAACCTTTTTAAGCTTGTGGAATCCCAAAATCCTGAAAAGATTATTGCAATTGGTAAAAGAGCTTGTGAACGATATGGCTTTGAGTCAGTAAAAACAGAAGGTTTTTCTTATACTGATGCTGTTGAGCTTTCAAAAAGTATATGTGAAGAATTTAAAATCGGAAAATATGAAAAGGTTGGAATTGCCTCAACAAAGTATGTTTCAATGATGACACAAACTCCGGAGATTGACTGGATTCTTCCTCTTGAAAAGACAGAAAATAATACAAGAGCTGACATAATTTATGAGCCTGACGAGAAAACAATACTTGAGGCTGTTATTGAAGAATATGTGGCTGGTAAGATTGTTACAGCAGCGCGTGAGAGCTTTACATGTGAAGTAGTTGCAAGGCGTTTTGCCATGGACTCCGCAGGAAAGAATGCAGGAGAAATGATTGACAGATTAAAGCTCGATTACAACCGAGCAAGACAGAGTGCAATTACACAGGAAATTACAGAAATTGTGGCCGGAAGCGGCTAATAAGGAGACGGAAGTATGTCAAATTTAGCAAAAGGTAGTGTGATGCAGGTTATTGGACCTGTTGTAGACGTTCATTTTGAAGAGGGGAATCTGCCTGCTATATATAATGCACTAACAATGAAAATGGGAGATAAAACTCTTACCGTAGAGGTTTCACAGCATATTGGCGATAATACAGTAAGGTGTATTGCTATGGCGTCTACTGACGGACTTACAAGAGGAACCCCTGTAACTGATACAGGAAAGGCAATAAGCGTGCCTGTTGGAAGAAAAACTCTTGGAAGGATTTTTAATGTACTTGGAAATCCTGTTGATAACCAACCTGCGCCAAAGAGTGTAGAAAGATGGGACATTCACCGTCCTGCTCCTGAATATTCGGAGCTTTCTACATCTACAGAAATTCTTGAAACGGGAATTAAGGTAATCGATCTTTTAGAGCCTTATCAAAA
>CAZWCO010000103.1:0-5448 GCA_964632665.1 uncultured Lachnospiraceae bacterium
AGGAGGTGTTTTCATGTACGCAGTAATCGTAACAGGCGGAAAACAGTACAAGGTTTCAGAAGGTGATACACTTTTCATCGAGAAGCTTGAAGTTGAAGAAGGTAGCGCAGTAACATTTGACCAGGTGCTTATGGTTGGCGATGGCGAAAAGGTAACTGTTGGAACTCCTTCAGTTGACGGTGCGACTGTTGAAGCTAAGGTTTTGAAGAATGGTAAAGCTAAGAAGATTTACGTTTTCAAAATGAAGAGAAAGAAGAATTACAGACGCAAGAAGGGTCACAGACAACCCTTTACAAAGATTGAAATTACTAAGATTAACGGCTAATTAACCGTAATTGATCACAAGAAAGCAGAGGTGTTAATTCATGGCTCATAAAAAAGGTATGGGTAGTACCAAAAACGGTCGCGATAGCGAAAGTAAACGACTTGGTGCTAAGAAGGCTGACGGTCAGTTCGTTTTGGCCGGTAATATCCTCGTTAGACAGAGAGGTACAAAAATCCATCCGGGTGTTAATGTAGGTAAGGGCAGTGACGATACATTGTTCGCATTGGTAGACGGAAGAGTTAAGTTTGAAAGAAAGGGCAGAGATAAGACACAGTGCAGTGTATATTCTGCTTAATTTACGCAAAAATGGGCTGTCAATTTATTTGACAGCCCTTTGTTCATTTAAGATTTGGGAGGATTAAAATGTTTGTTGATAAAGCACGTATATTCATAAAAGCCGGTAACGGCGGTAACGGTTCAATATCCTTTCACAGAGAAAAATATGTTGCCGCAGGCGGACCTGATGGCGGTGACGGCGGAAAAGGCGGAAATGTCATATTCAAGGTAGATCCGGGAATGACTACTTTGATGGATTTTAAATATAAAAGAAAGTATCTGGCAGAAAACGGCGGTGACGGCTGGGGTAAGAAACAGCGTGGTAAAAACGGAAGCGATATTATTATAAATGTACCTTGCGGAACCCTTGTAAGAGATGCAGAATCCAACAGACTCCTTGCAGATATGTCGCGTGAGGGAGAAGAAGTAATTCTCGCGCGTGGTGGTAATGGTGGCTGGGGTAACAGTCATTTTTCTACACCAACCAGACAGACACCAAACTTTGCAAAGAATGGCAGAGCTGGCGATGAACGCATGGTTACTCTGGAGCTTAAGCTTCTTGCAGATGTTGGACTTGTTGGCTTCCCAAATGTAGGAAAGTCAACCATACTTTCAAAGACTACAAAAGCTGACCCTAAAATTGCAAATTACCATTTTACAACCCTGCAGCCAAATCTTGGAGTTTGTTCTGTGGGAGAGCGTATGAGCTTTGTGCTTGCAGACATACCCGGAATTATTGAGGGGGCAAGCGAGGGTGTTGGACTCGGACATGAATTTTTAAGACATATAGAAAGAACAAGACTTTTAATTCATGTTGTTGACGTATCATCCATTGAGGGTAGAAATCCTATTGAGGATTTTGAGATTATAAACAGCGAGCTGTCCAAATACGATATGGAGCTTGAAGAACGACCGCAGATTATTGCAGCAAATAAGACAGATATTATTCAGGATGAGGCCAAATATAAGGAATTCCTTGACTATATGGAAGAAAAAGGATATACAGTATATCCGATTTCGGCTGCAACAGGCAAAGGTCTTGACAGTCTCATGAAGCACGTATTTACAGAGCTTTCAAAGCTGCCTCCTGTAAAAGAATTTGAACCCGATCCTGAACCGTTTGAAGAGATTTACGACATTTCAAATGAAAAGGGATATTCAATAGAAATAGACGAAAAGGGAGTTTATGTAATTTCAGGCTCATGGATAGAAGCTGTTGGTGGAAGCGTAAACTTTTCTGACAGGGAATCACTTCAGTATTTCCAACGTGCTCTTGTTCGTAAGGGAGTTATTGATGAGCTTGCAGAAATGGGCGTTGAAGAGGGAAGCACAGTTCGTATTGGTGACCTGGAATTTGATTTTGTTTGGTAATATTAAAAAAATATTAAAAAATATGTAAAAAACTATTGAATTATTTGTAATTTTCTGTTAAAATAGAATTATATTTATGTGCCCGCATACGTAGAGGGTAATGAAAACCGAAAGGAAATGATGATATGGAAAGAACAATCCTTATTATTGAGGATGAGCAGAATATAGTTGACATTTTAAAGTTTAACCTCAAAAAGGAAGGCTTTGAAACATTGGAAGCTTATGACGGTGCTACCGGTTTGGAACTTGCACTGACTGCAAACCCCAACTTGATACTCCTTGACGTTATGCTTCCGCAAATGGACGGCTATGAAATGTGCAGAAAAATCAGGGAAGAACGTTCGCAGGTTCCTATTATTATGCTTACAGCAAGAGAAGAAGAGCTTGATAAAGTTCTCGGTCTTGAACTGGGAGCTGATGACTACATGACAAAGCCATTTTCAATGCGTGAGCTCACAGCCCGTGTTAAGGCAAACTTAAGAAGAGTTGCGCCTCCAAGTAAAGATAAATCACAGCCGGTACAGTCATCTAATCTTATTGTTTCCGGCGAGCTTACAATTAATATTGAAAGATACGAAGCAATAAAGAATAAGAAGGTTCTTGATATTACTCTTAGAGAATTTGAACTTTTAAAGTTCCTTGCGACTCAGCCTGACAAAATTTTCTCAAGAGAAAAGCTTCTTGAAAACGTCTGGGGTTATGAATACTACGGCGATGTAAGAACAGTAGACGTAACTGTAAGACGACTCCGTGAAAAAATTGAGGATGATCCAAGCCTTCCAAAGTATATTATAACAAAACGCGGTATAGGATACTATTTTAATAAGGTAGAGGAATAAGCTTTGAATTTCAGAAGTATTAAATGGAAGATTAGTCTGATGTTTGCACTATGTGTAGCGACTGTTTTGACGCTGCTTTGTGCGTATCAGACTTTTTCCGTAATTTATAGAGAAAAACAAGAGTTTAAAACAACTCTTAATAATGTGTTTTCAGAGGATTTTATTACAGAGCTTTATACAATATCCGAAGCGGTTGATTATACAGTTGACCAGGATGTTGTGGGTAACTTGACAATAAGCACTCTTGAAAGTGATAATGCTAAAGTTCTGTATGATAAGGTATACGAATACAGTGTACCTCTTGAGCTTGACAGTGCAAGATATATGTGTATTCTTGATAAGGAAGGAGTACCAATATATTCAACTCATCCGGAGATTTTGGAAAGTGGAGTCACTAAAACAGCGTCTGTGATTGCTGCAATTAACGGCAATGCTGCTCTTTCAGCACCAATACTCCGCAAGCAGAGTGATTATGCGCTTGCTCTTTCAAACTCCAGCTACATAGTATACATATGCGATACAGGAGATAAGCTTTATAATGGTGCAACTGACATGCTGTGGATTTATTTTTACAGTATGCTTTTTGCTCTTTTATTTTCTCTTTTTGCCGGAATGTATCTTGCAGGCTCTGTAACTGTACCTCTTAAAAGAATGAGTGACTGGGCAAAACAGCTTGCGAAAGGTGATTTGGATGCAAAAGCAGATATCCCCGGAAACGATGAACTTTCCGAACTTTCAAAGTCCCTGGCAGATATGGCAGATAATCTTGACATTGCAAGCGAGGAAGTGCGCAGCGAAAAGACAAAGCTTGAAACCATTCTTCAGGCAATGACTGACGGCCTTCTTGCCTTTAATACAGAAGGGAAGCTCATACATTATAACGAAGAAGCCAAAAGACTTCTTGGAAGAAACTATCTGGATGATATAGTTTTCGATAACTTTTTCAAGGAAATTAATGCCTCAATTACAATAGGTGACCTTTTGTATATGAAGCCTACTGATGAAGATATGGAACGCCAGATTGTTATTGATAAAGAACGCTACATAGATATGAATTTTAAGACGTTTGATCTTAATGATAAAATTGCAGGTATTGTTGTAGTGCTTCATGATATGACAAAACAAGAAAGGCTTGAACAATCAAGACGTGGATTTGTTGCTGATGTATCACATGAGCTCAGAACACCTATAACAACAATCAAATCCTACGCAGAGACACTTCTTGACAGTACTGAGGATTATGGTGATTTGTTCAGACGTTTTATGGGCGTAATTGCATCGGAAGCAGACAGAATGGCACGATTAATCAGCGATTTGCTTACTCTTTCTTCACTTGATGATAAGCATTCTTCATATAAAATTCCAGTTGAAATTGATGTAAGAAGTATGATTGTATCAGTTGTGGAGCGTTTTCAGGTATCTGCGAAAAAGAAAGAGCAGACGCTTGAGTATAATCCCATAAATGATGTTCCGATTTTGATGGGTGACCCTGATTCGCTTGAAAGGGTAATTATAAACATTGTAGGTAACGCTGTAAAATACACTCCTGACAAGGGTCATATAGAAGTGTATTCAAGTAAGGTATACAATGATATTTGTATTAAGGTTATTGATAATGGTATAGGAATTCCGTCAGATGGGCTACCTCATATCTTTGACCGTTTTTACAGGGTTGACAAGGCTCGTTCTCGTGATACCGGGGGAACAGGTCTTGGTCTTGCAATTGCAAAGCAGATAATTGAGACAGAGTTTAAAGGTAAAATTAAAATTACCAGTGAGGTTGGAAAAGGTACAGAGGTAAGTATAACCATACCTGTATCTGCAAGTTAATATTATGAAATTATTTAAAAGAACAAGTATATTTTTAATTATCTTTATTGTACTTGTATGGACTTTTACGTTTATGTGGATTTATTATCCGTCAGGTACGGTTAATGCCACCAAAAATGAGATTAAGCAAACAGAAATTCTTTTAAAAGAAAGTAATATTTCCGTTGATGAAGACATACTCAAAAGAAAAACAAAGTCAATTTCTATACCTGAAATTAACTTTCTTGCAAAAAATGCAGACTTGTTCGAAGAATATGTTTCAAACGGGAAGCTTATAAAAGAATCCGAGAATGTATTTAAGTACGGCGAGTCACGTCTTGCTGTTGACGGCAGGATGGTTGTGCTTGAGGGGTATAGTGATCTGATTGAAAATAATACACCTGATACTGCTGTTATGAAAGCAAAAAAGCTTATTTCTCATTTTGATTTATCAAAGAAAAATATGCTTGTATCGATGCAGGAAAAGAAAGATGGAATTCTTGTTACTTTTATTCCTGAATACAAAAACAGGCCTCTCTTTGACTGTAAAATAAGCGTTATGATGTACGGTGCAATGCAATACAAAATAGAGGCAGTTCCGTATGAGATTGCAAAAAAAGGTTTAAAGGAATTACCCATTACTGTGTGCTCTGCTCTTGCGGAACTAGCACTTGACGGTAAGGCGGCATACAATGAGATAACTGAAATGACACTTGGATATAAAATAGATAATGAAAAAACAGTTCCTGCATGGGAAATTAAAACAAAAGAGAAAAACACATTCTATATTCAGTAGAATGTGTTTTTGCGTTTAGTGGTATAAGCTTT
>CAZWCO010000104.1:0-5414 GCA_964632665.1 uncultured Lachnospiraceae bacterium
TAATATTGCAGGAAGAACATATATGGAAGCTGCTGCATGTCCTTTTGAAACTGTCGAAAAGGAAATAAAAAAGCTTTCCCAGGAAACAAATATAATCCTTGTGGATTTTCATGGAGAAGCAACAAGCGAAAAACAGGCAATGGGATGGTTTCTTGACGGAAAAGTAAGTGCCGTGTACGGTACTCATACCCACGTGCAGACGGCTGATGAAATAATCCTTCCAAAAGGTACAGCATATATTACAGACCTCGGCATGACAGGTGCATTTTACTCTGTACTTGGAATGGAAAGACAGGCAGTTATAGAAAAATTCAGAACAGGAATGCCTCAAAAATTTAATGTTGCAGACGGAAAGTCAAGATTTTGCGGTTGTGTGTTTGAGATTGATTCTGGTGGTAAGGCTCTGGGTGTTGAGCGCATAAGCATTATGTAAATAACATATTTTTTTATTGATATATTTACTTTTTATATAAAAATTAATGAAATTTTAAAATATTATTGTTTTTTTCTTTTCTTTAATATATAATGTATGGTGGTTAAAGGAGGTGCTTGTATGTCATTGTTTTACGATATAAAATCTGTTCTCGACAGAGACCCTGCAGCGAGAAACGGACTTGAGGTTTTGTTGCTTTATCCGGGTATTCACGCAGTATTCTGGCATAGACTTGCACATTTCTTTTACAAGATTCATTTTAAATTTATAGCAAGATGCATTTCGCAGCTTACAAGGTTTTTTACAGGAATTGAGATTCATCCCGGTGCAACAATCGGTAAAGGCCTGCTTATAGACCATGGCATGGGCGTTGTAATCGGTGAAACGGCAGTTATAGGCGATGACTGTACAATATATCAGGGTGTAACCTTGGGTGGTACAGGTAAGGAAACAGGAAAGAGACACCCGACTCTTGGTAATAATGTAATGGTTGGAAGCGGAGCAAAGGTGCTTGGGCCATTTACAGTTGGCGACAATTCAAAAATTGCTGCCGGCGCTGTTGTGCTTGGTGAGGTACCTCCCGGTTCAACCTGCGTAGGTGTGCCGGCGCGTGTAGTCAGACAGGACGGAAAGCGTCCCGATAATCTTGACCAGATTACTGTGCCAGACCCTGTTTCACAGCAAATGTGTACATTATCTGTACATTTAAGCTCTCTTGAAAAGAAAATTGCCGAGCTTGAAAGTAAGCTTTTAAATAATAATCCGGAGGAATAAATATATGAAAATTTATAATACAATGACCAGAAAAAAGGAAGAATTTATTCCCTTAAAACAAGGGGAAGTAAAAATGTATTCCTGCGGTCCTACTGTTTATGATTATTTCCATATAGGAAATGCAAGACCGTTCATTGTCTTTGACTGTCTCCGCAGATATTTTGAATACAGGGGATATAAGGTTAATTTTGTTCAGAATTTTACAGATATAGATGACAAGATGATTAACCGTGCAAATAAAGAGGGAATAACAGTTAAAGAGCTTGGAGAAAGATTTATTGCTGAATATTTTAAGGATGCAGAAGCACTTGGAATTCAAAAAGCAACTGTACATCCAAAAGCAACAGAAAATATAGATTCAATAATCGAAATAATAAAAAAGCTTGAGGATAAAGGATATGCCTACGCCGTAAACGGAAATGTGTATTTTTCAACAAAGAAATTCCGTGAGTATGGTAAGCTGTCAGGTCAGCCTATGGATGAGCTTGAAGCAGGAGCAAGAATTGATGTAAGCGAAGAGAAAAAAGACGTTATGGATTTTGCTCTTTGGAAGTCACAAAAACCGGGAGAGCCTGCATGGGAAAGTCCATGGGGAATGGGACGTCCCGGATGGCATATAGAATGTTCTGCTATGGTAAACAAGTATCTTGGCGAAACAATTGATATTCATTCGGGCGGTCAGGACCTTGTTTTCCCACATCATGAAAACGAAGTGGCGCAAAGTGAAGCGGCAAACGAAAAGCCTTTCGCAAACTACTGGATGCACAACGGTTATATAAATATAGATAACAAAAAAATGAGTAAATCTCTTGGTAATTTCTTTACTGTTAGAGATATATCAGCAAAGTATGATTATGAAGTAATCAGATATTTTATGCTGAGCGCTCATTACAGAAACCCCATAAATTTCAGCGATGTACTTATGGAACAGGCAAAATCTTCTGTTGCGCGTGTATATACATGTATAGAAAATCTTGAGTTTCTTCTTTCCAACAGCGAAGAAAGAGAGAGGAATGAAGAGGAAATCAAGTATTCACAAAAGCTTGACGAGCTAAAGCAAAAGTTTCTCGATGCTATGGATGATGACTTAAATACTGCTGATGCAATTTCTGTAATATTTGATATAACGTACCTTGCTAACACATCTTTATCAAACGAAAATAAAAATAATACTACAGTTATTGAAAAAACTCTTGGACTAATCAGGGAGCTCGGTGCAGTTCTTGGAATTTTTACAAGAGAAACAGCAAATAATGTAGATAGTGAAATAGAAGAGCTAATCTTAAAAAGAGAAGAAGCAAGAAAGGCAAAGGACTTTAAAACAGCTGATGAAATCAGAGATAAGCTTAAAGCTATGAACATTGTTTTAAAGGATACTCCGATGGGTGTAAAATGGACGAGAGTGTAATAAAGAGACCGGAACTCCTTGCGCCTTTGGTGCTTGCATACATAGGTGACAGCGTTTACGAGGTGTATGTGAGAACAAGAATTGTTTCCGAGCACTCTGATATGCCCGCCGGAAAACTCCATAAGGAGTCAATCAAGCATGTCAGTGCAAAAGCTCAGGCGAACAGTATATTGAGCATAGAAAGCATTCTTGATGAGGATGAGCTTGCAATATACAAAAGAGGAAGAAATGCAAAGTCTTCAACTGTTCCAAAAAATGCTGATATCACACAGTACAGACAGGCAACAGGTTTTGAAGCACTTGTTGGATATTTATACCTGAGCGGAAGAAAAGAAAGGCTTTCCGTAATAATGAAAGCCGCATATGAAAATGGTTTAAATAAGTAATTTATTTAATACAACAAGACAAGAAAGGAAGGTTTTTTAAACTATGGACGATAAACAGCTTGCTATTATTGCGAACAAAATTCGTAAAAACGCTCTTACAGCCGTTTACAGTGCAAAATCAGGACATCCGGGAGGCTCGCTTTCAATTGCGGATATTCTTGCACTGCTTTATTTTGAGGTAATGGATGTTGATCCTCAAAATCCTAAAAAGGCAAACAGAGACAGACTTGTGCTTTCTAAAGGACACACAGCTCCTGCTCTTTACAGCGCACTTGCAGAGAGAGGATTTTTCCCTGTTGAAGAAATCAAAACATTCAGACGTGTAGGAAGCAGATTACAAGGTCATCCTGATATGAAAGGTGTACCCGGAGTTGATATGTCAACAGGCTCACTTGGTCAGGGTATAAGTGCCGCAGGAGGCATGGCATACGCTGCAAAGCTTGATGGTGCAGATTACAGAGTATATTCAATCCTTGGCGATGGTGAGCTTGAAGAAGGACAGGTTTGGGAACAGGCTATGTTCGCTGCTCATTATAAGCTTGACAACTTTACTATATTTGTAGACTTTAACGGACTTCAAATTGATGGCGATATCAGAGAGGTTATGAATCCTACACCTATCGACAAAAAGTTTGAGGCATTCGGCTGGAATGTAATAGTTGTTGACGGACACAACTTTACAGAGCTTTATGATGCAATTGAAGCTGCAAAGAATACAAAAGGAAAGCCGACAGCTGTTATCATGAAGTCTGTAAAGGGTAAAAACGTATCATTTATGGAAAATAATGCAGGCTGGCACGGAAGTGCTCCTAATGAGGAACAGTACAATCAGGCTATTGCAGAAATTGATGAAATAATTAAAGGTTTGGAGGGTGAAATATAATGGCAAAAAGAGCAACAAGAGAATCCTACGGCCAGGCACTTATGGAGTGCGGAGCTGATGAGAGAGTAGTAGTATTGGATGCCGACCTTTCAAAATCAACAAAAACAGATGTATTTAAGAAAAAGTATCCTGAACGTTTTATTAATGCAGGTATTGCGGAAGGTAACATGATAAGTGTTGCGGCAGGTCTTGCAACATGCGGCAAAATTCCTTTTGCTTCATCATTTGCAATGTTTGCAGCCGGACGTGCTTTTGAACAAATAAGAAACTCAATCGGATATCCGCACCTTAATGTTAAAATCGGTGCTACACACGCCGGTATATCTGTTGGAGAAGACGGTGCAACACACCAGTGTCTTGAGGATATTGCGCTTATGCGTTCAATTCCCGGAATGGTTATAATTAATCCGGCAGATGATATCGAAGCTATGAGCGCAGTTAAGGCGGCTTATGAGTATGAAGGCCCTGTGTATCTCCGTTTTGGAAGATTGGCTGTTGAGGATATCAATAAGGAAGACTATAAGTTTGAAATTGGTAAGGGTGTTACTGTTGCAGAGGGAAAAGATGTAACAATAGTTGCAACAGGTCTTATGGTTTCATATGCTATGGAAGCAAAGAAAATTCTTGCAGAAGAAGGCATAGACGCTCGCGTTATAAACATCCACACAATTAAGCCTATTGACGAAGAGCTTATAACAAAAGCAGCTAAAGAAACAGGTGCGATTGTAACAGCAGAAGAACACAGTATTTATGGTGGTCTTGGCAGCGCAGTGTGCGAGGTTGTATGTAAAGCTTGTCCTGTTCCTGTTAAGATGGTTGGTACAGATAGCTTTGGAGCATCCGGCACACCGGCAGAGCTTTTTGAAATATATGGACTTACAGCAAAAAATATTGCTGAAAAAGCGAAGGAAGCATATAATCTTAAGTAATAAAGGAGGTACATTTGCATGAATAAATTCTTTGGCACCATACTATTGCTGTCGGTTTTAATAACTGCCGGCTGTGGAAAAAAAGATGCGGATGTACCACCTGTAAAACCTACGGACATAATATCGGAAGCTGAAGCGGAATTTGCAGTTGGCGGCGCAGATTTAAGTCTTGAATTTGATGCTGTTGTGGATTTGGGTAATAATACTTATAAAGCTACATACCTTACAAATCCGTTAGGCGAGGGAGATCCTGTAATAGTAAAGGTTGTATATCCGTCTCCCGAACTCACGGATGGAGATATAAAAAATAAATTTAATAACGGATACACTTCCCGCATAAATAAACGTAAAATAGAGGGTATAGGAGAAAGCGCATATGTTGCATTTCCTACCCTGAATATTTATGACAGAGGTCATATTATAACTGTAACTGCAGGCTCCGGTGATACGCAAAAGCAACTTGATTTGCTTATAAATCTCGGTAAGACAGCAGTTACAAATCTTGAAAAATATTTGTCCGAATAAATTTTCTAAAAAACAACACTTCGGTGTTGTTTTTTTTATGAAAAAATGTAAAATATTGTAAAAATGCACAAAAATA
>CAZWCO010000105.1:0-5362 GCA_964632665.1 uncultured Lachnospiraceae bacterium
GTTATGTATGATGCTGCAGGCGTAAGACGTAATGCAGGAGAACAGGCAAAAATACTAAATAAAATTGTAGAAGAGTGGGAAAGAGGCGACTTCAGTCATACCGAAACAAAACTTAAAGAGCTTCTTGGGCATACTCCTGTTGAGGTTTTTGCCGGTGCAATACTCGGTGCTGCAATTTCTATTATACGTTTTGCTTAAAATTGCTTTTTATTTCCGGTTGACATTGGCTTGTGTATGATTTATAATTAGATTGCGGAATATAAATTCAATTCCGCAAAAATCCTACATACTATTTAAAGAAATGAACAGTTTTCGGAGCCTCCAATCGAAAAATTGCTCATTTCTTTTACTTTATATGAAAGGTATTAATGCTATGATTCGTATGTACGAAGTAAGGATGGAAATGGATGAAGACATATCCTCACTTAAAAGAAAGTGCGAAAAGCTCCTTGGAACAAAAATAGAAAAAATATCTGTTTCAAAACGTTCCATAGACGCAAGAAAAAAACATGATATATTTTATTCGTGTAATGTAGACTGCGTTGTAAGCGGCACGCCCAGTCCTGTAAAAAAACAAAAGCTTTCACATATTGTAGAAGAAAAATACGAATTTCCTAAAAAGAGTTGTACGGATAAGGTTGTTATTGTTGGCGCAGGACCGGCAGGGCTTTTTGCCGGACTGAGTCTGGCAAGGCAAGGAGTAAATCCTGTTATAATTGAGCAGGGAAGCGATGTAGATACCCGTACAGATATAATAAATAACTTTTTTAACAACTCTGTTTTGAACGAAAGATGTAATGTACAATTTGGCGAGGGCGGTGCCGGTACTTTTTCGGACGGTAAGCTTAACACAGGAATTAAAGATTTGCGAATAAGATTTGTTCTTGAAGAATTTGTTAAGTTTGGCGCAGACGAAAGTATACTTATAGATTCAGCTCCACACATTGGGACAGATATATTAAAAAAAGTTGTTAAAAACATAAGAAATGAAATCATCCGAATTGGCGGAACAGTTTTATTTAATACTAAAATGGAGGAAATAATCTGTGAAAATGGAGCTATAAAAGGCATTAATACTTCGTCAAATAAAGAAGTAAAATATATAAGCTGTGATAAGCTTATTCTTGCAATAGGTCATTCAGCCAGAGATACAATAAAAATGCTTTATAAATCAGGTCTCAGTATGGAGAAGAAGATTTTTTCTATTGGCGCCAGAATAGAACACCTGCAGGATAAGATAAATGATTCCATGTACGGAGCCTTCAAAAACAGACTTCCGGCAGCAAATTATAAGCTCTGGACCCATTTGAAAAACGGAAACTCTGTATATACCTTTTGCATGTGTCCCGGTGGATATGTAATGAACTCTGCATCAGAGAAAAATATGATTGTTACTAACGGTATGAGCTATA
Organism: uncultured Lachnospiraceae bacterium; assembly: GCA_964632665.1. Classification (GTDB taxonomy): domain Bacteria; phylum Bacillota; class Clostridia; order UBA1381; family UBA1381; genus RGIG9115. The sequence continues at coordinate 1,413 of CAZWCO010000105.1, forward strand.
ATGCCAGAGACGGCATAAATGCAAACAGTGCATTACTTGTAAATGTCAAGTACAAAACAGATGACATATTTGAGGGAATGAAGCTTCAGGAGGAAATAGAAAGTAAGGCTTTTGAGCTTGGGGGTAATAATTATCGTATGCCTGTGCAGCTTGTTGGTGACTTTCTTAAAAACACAATCTCAAACACACTTGGAAATGTTGAGCCTACCGTAAGACCGGGATATACCTTATGCAACATGACCTCCTTATTTCCGGAATATGTTTCAAATAGTCTTAGAGAAGGAATAAACATATTTGAAAGTAAAATCAAGGGTTTTTCAGCTTATGATTCTGTTCTTACAGGCCCTGAAACCCGAAGCTCATCACCTATAAAAATTTTACGGGATAAAGATACTCTTAAAACAAGCATTTCGGGAGTATATTCTGCCGGAGAGGGTGGAGGACACGCAGGAGGAATAACTTCATCTGCCGTTGACGGAATTAAGGTGGCAGAAAAAATTATTTTGGAGCGCTAAAATGAAATATAAAAATGTTATCAAGGGTAAGTTTATTGACAGGCCAAACCGGTTTATAGCAAATGTCGTAATTAACGGAAGTGTGGAAGTCTGTCATGTGAAGAACACAGGCAGATGTAAAGAGCTTCTTGTTACAGGTGCAGAGGTTTATTTATGTAAATCGGAAAATCCGGCAAGAAAAACCAAATACGACTTAATAACGGTTAAAAAGGGTAATAAGCTTATCAATATAGACAGTCAAATACCTAATAAAATATTTTACGATTGGGCAGAAAATAGCGGATTTTTTGAAAACATAACTCTTTTAAAACCGGAATGTAAATATAAAAATTCCAGATTTGACTGCTATATAGAATATAATAATAAAAAAGCCTTTGTAGAGGTTAAGGGTGTTACTCTTGAAAAATCAGGAGTACTCATGTTTCCTGATGCACCAACCGAGCGTGGCGTTAAACATCTTAATGAGCTGTGTGACTGTGTAAATGAGGGTTATGAAGCCTTTGCGTTCTTTATAATCCAGATGAGAGACGCTTGGTATTTCACTCCAAACCGCGAAACACATCCGGAATTTGCAGATGCACTTTTAAATGCGAAAGAAAAGGGAGTTAATGTTGTAGCTTTAAGCTGCAATGTTTCAGAAGACGAAATTAATATAGCAGATTTTGTAAGAATTGAATTGTAATAATTTTTATATGTCTAAGTGTACATAATAAAGAAAACACTTGGACGGAGGAAATTATGAAAAAATCAATATGGACAGAAAGTATTGTTTTGCAAAAATTTAATAAGCTTGACCAAGACAAAAAGACAGATGTCCTTATAATTGGCGGAGGTATATGCGGCATTTTGTGTGCGCATTGTCTCCGGGAAAAAGGCGTAGATTATATACTTGTTGAGGGTGGCCGGATATGTAGTGGCATTACAAAGAATACAACCGCAAAAATCACATCTCAGCATGGGCTGATATATGATAAATTAATTAAAAGTCTTGGTCAGGAAACGGCAAAAAAGTATCTTACAGCCAATGAAAATGCTTTGTCAGAATACGAGAAATTATGTGCTAAAATTGATTGTGATTTTGAACGTAAGACAGCACATACGTATTCGTGCACAGATTTAAACAAAATCGAAAGAGAAATAAACGCTGTAAATTCTCTTGGATTTAATGCAGAATTTAACGAATGCAAAGAATTACCTTTTGAAACGAAAGGTGCAATCAGATTTAATAATCAGGCGCAGTTTAATCCTCTTAAATTTATTAATGTTTTGTGTAAGGATTTAAATATTTACGAAAACACTTTTGTACATTATATTAAAGATGGAGTTGCCTTTTGTGACGACAAAAAAATATCTGCGAAAAAAATAATTATTGCTTCTCATTTCCCGTTTATCAATCATCACGGAAGCTATTTTTTAAAATTATATCAGCACAGAAGCTATGTTTCTGCCTTTGAAAATGTACAAAATCTTGGCGGAATGTATGTGGATGAAGACTTAAAAGGAATGTCTTTCAGGACGCATAAAAATCTTCTTTTAATTGGCGGAGGAAGCCACAGAACCGGTAAAAAAGGTGGAACATGGAATGAAATAAATAACTTTGCAAATAAATATTATCCACGGGCAACACTTAAATTTGAGTGGGCAACTCAGGACTGTATGAGCCTTGATTCAATTGCATATATTGGTAAATACTCCAAAAACACACCAAATCTTTACGTTGCAACAGGGTTTAATAAGTGGGGAATGACTACCTCTATGGTTGCGGCAAAAATACTATGTGACATGATGTGCGAAAAAGAGAACGAGTATGCAGATATATTTACACCTCAAAGAAGCATTTTAAAGCCACAGCTGTTTATAAATTCCTTTGATGCAGCAGCAGGCTTGCTTATGCCTGTTCCAAAACGTTGTCCACATCTTGGGTGCGCACTTAAATGGAATAAAAACGAGCATACATGGGACTGTCCATGTCATGGCTCAAGATTTGAAAAAAACGGAAAGCTTATTGACGGACCGGCAACAGAAAATTTGAATTCATAAAAACAGGCAGTTTTTTAGTCAGCCTGCAATCCTAAGGGATGGATAAAAATAGTGCAGAACGGACGAAACGAAGGATTATGCGGATTATTCCGCATAATCCCTTGCACGATGGCGTACGTGGGTACGTCGAGCGGTTCGATGAGTTCGTATGCGGTGGAGTCCAAATTTTAATTTGGGTAACACCACTGTGTTCAATGGCATAAAACAAATAGGAATTCGCGTTCTTTGCGAATTCCTACAATAGTTTATGAGTTTTCCTTATCTTGAATGCTTATAAATAGCGAATTAAAGCCATTGAACGGTCTGTGCATTTTTAAGCATCCTATTTTTTACGCCTCATTAAACATATCCTTGCCTACTCCGCAAAGAGGGCAAGCGAAGTCTTCGGGAAGATCTTCAAATTTTGTTCCGGGTTCGATACCCATATCTGGAGCACCTACTGCTTCGTCATATTCCCAGCCGCAAACCTCGCATACATACTTTTTCATAATATTTACCTCCATTTATTATTTTATTTCCTCAAAATCCACAGCTCCATGCTTGCACCACGGACAGATAAAGTCAGCCGGCAGGGTGCTTTCTTCGTGTACATAGCCGCAAATTCTGCATACATAACCTTTTTTTACAGATATCTGTGGTACAGGCTTTACATTGTTTTGATAATATGTGTATGTCATTGTTTCTTTATCAGAAAGAATTTTTGCCTCTGTAACAGCACAAATAAACATTCCGTGGGTGTCAAGGTCAACATATTGTTCAACCTTTAACGACATATATGAATTAATATATTCAGGAAGCACAGCAAGTCCGTTGTTAGAACGATTGATTTCAACATTGGAAAACTTATCTGTGTTTCTTCCGCTTTGAAAACCGTATTTCTGGAATACACTAAACGGGGCATCAACAGAAAGACAGTTTACATTCATTTTACCTGTACTTTTAATAATATGATAGGAATAATTTTCTTTGCTGATTGTAACAGCTATTCTGTTAGGAGTATTTGTAACCTGAGTAACTGTATTTACAATCAATCCATTATCCCTGTTTCCGTCATTTGAAGTTACAACATAAAGCCCATATCCAATATTAAACAAGGCCGCAAGGTTATTTTGTCCTGTTTCCTTATTTTGATACTCATTGCAAAGCTCTTTTGCAAGTGTTTTAACAGCCCCGGTGCTTTCATCATTTAAGGAAGACAAGATTTTTACATCTGTGGTTGCATAGGTAAGATTTTTGCAATTTTCCAGACTTGATTTCATCACCTTTGTTGCCATAGGTGCCCAGCTTCCGTTTTCCATAAATGCAACGGTTTTGTTTTGGAAATTCCGTTCTGTCAGGTGGCTTATAAATTCGTGCATATAGGGGAATATACCTGAATTATAAGTTGTTGTTGCA
>CAZWCO010000106.1:0-5346 GCA_964632665.1 uncultured Lachnospiraceae bacterium
GGTGAAAAGGGAATGGGGTGAGAATCCCCTGCGGTTAAACTGTCGGTGTGTGCATCGAAGTTTTTATATCCGTTAGCGAAAGCTGGTCATTGGGAAACCGAGAAGGCAGGATATAAAAATGCAGACTTTTATAGTCTATATGGTGCGAGTCACAAGACCTGCTTTGATGTTATCTCGTAAGTGCTATTTGCATAGAGATAATGTTTTTGTCTTGATTAAAAGGCGAAATGTGATTAATCACAGAAAAACTCAGCTGTGGTAAATTTTATAAAAATTTACTGCAGCTTTTTTTATTGCGGTAGATGAAAAAGGAGGGACAAACCGGATTTCTATAAAATACCAATAAAAAATAAGGAGTGAAAGTAAAATGAATTTAAAAAAAATAACTTCGTTCTTATTGGCGTTGACAATGATAATGTCGTTTTTGCCGATGGGAGCGTTTGCAACATCAGATGGAGTAACAATCAAATTCGCGGCTTTTGATGTTATGACCGGTGTGTTTGTGTATGCACCGCAGGAATTAACAGTTCGTGCAGGAACAGCAGCGGAAAACGGTTTTTATAATGCCGAACCTGGCTATGAGGTGGGCGGAGTTGACCATGGTGTTGAAGATGGTGAAATTACTGCACTTGACGCAATTGTTGCAGCACATATTGAAGCTTATGGTAATACAGACGCAATAATTGGCGAATTAAGCTACATAACCGGAATGTTTGGCACTGTTGATGGTAGTGTGGGGTTTTCGGCAGACGGTAAGCTCCCGATGGGAGACATGTCTGACGGCTATGCCATAAATGAATATGTTATAACAGAAGGCGAAACAATTCTTTTCTATAATTATGCCGACCCATACAGCCTTAGTGATTATACGGCATATTTTGATGTACAAAACAAATCTGTGGATATAGGAGAAGAATTTGAACTTACATTAGGCGGTTATCAGGCAATGGAAAGATTTTGGTATATGCCGGGTAGTGACACTCCTGAAATGATGTCGATGACTACAATTCCTTACGCGGATATTTCTATTGTAATGGCAGACGGAACACTGCAATCTCTTGGAAAAACAACCGATGATAACGGTAAGGTTACATTGTCTTTTGATACGGCAGGAGAGTATATAGTTTCTGCAAGTGGTACAGTTATGGATAATATGATTACTTATTCTGAAGTGCCGATTGTATCACCTATCTGTTTTGTTACCGTTGGCGGTGAGGATGATGGCGAACAAGAACCGGATGTTGAGCAGGAGCCAATTCCGTTAAATAGATTGGAAATTGGCGCAGAAACAAGTAACGGCTCCCTTGACTACATTGATTTTACAGATGCAGTCGGAAATGCAATTGAAAATGCAGAGCTTTCGCTATCTGAAAAGGAAATAAGTGTTATTCTTCCTGATAATTATGACATTTCAGGAAAGGTAACTGCAGAGTTTTCTCTTACACAAAATCCATCAGGGCTTCCATATGTAACACCAAAAAACGCTGCATCAGGTACAAGTAGCAATAAGGCATGGGACAACAGAACAAACACATATACTACTCAGCTTTCAAGAGGTAAAGGTACGCAGACGGTATATTTATATAACCTTATCCCTGGTGCTACAACAAACAACTATGATGCATATACCATAAATTATAAGGTTAAAAATGATGTTCCTACTCTTGCAGATGGCGTGTCTGAAACAGCAGGAGCACAAACAACAGCTGGTGTTCCTTACACGGTAAATCTTGATGAGATTTTTACAGATTCAAATGGAGATACACTTACGTATAAAGTAAAAATAGGAAGTAGAGATGTTGAAAACGCAGATGCTGAATACAGCTTTATTCCGGAGTTGGGCGGGGAATACACCCTTGTATTTTTTGCGGATGATGGAAAAGACGTCTCAACTGATAACTTTACTGTTACACTTACTGCTACAAATTCCATCGTTACATATGATGCAGCGGTTTTAGTTCCCCAGGGAATTACGCCTGAATTTTATGTAACAAACGGATATGATGAAAATAAGGTTGACATTTTAGGTGAGGCTCTTGTAAGTGAATCAGGCGAAGTGTCAGACGGTTTTGTACCGTATACAGTGAAGGTTCCTGAAAATATAGATACCATTAGTATTCGTGGAAAAAAAGGCGATATATCACTTGGTGGTATGTCAATTCCTGTATCAGATAATTCATCCGTTTCTTTCAGAGAAGTTCACGCATTTATCCCCACGCAAGCAAACGGAAGCTATGTTACAGCAGAACAAGCAATTCTGGAAGTAATTGACAAAGAAGGTAACTTTGCAACAGTTGGAAAAAGCGGTACAGACGAAGACGGGATTTTGTATTACTCCTTCTTCCTTGCTGCAACGGGTAATGACAGACTTTATACCTTCTATGCTAAGCCTCTCGGCGATGTTGCATCGGTATATGCCGTCACTCAGGCTGATAACAAAGCAATTCCTGGGGACAGCTCTTCTATATACGAAACATCGATAGAGCTTAGCTATAAAAGTGCATTTAAATTAAATGTTCCGTCTGATGCCGAAGCAAAAGCTTTTTATCAGAATAAAAATTATAATGTTACAGAGCTTACTCCTCTTGAAATAAAAAACGAGAATGACGGAACAAAAACATATTATTTCCATATTTCATCAGGAAGCGACGCATATTCATTCAGGGTAACAAAAGAAGGAAAGATTACAAAGGCAGGCTACATAAGCGGAAGCGAAAAGAAAGTAACCCGGAGTGATGAGGACTATGCTCCGGATAGCAAAATAGAATATGACAAAACCTCTACTTTTGGTTCCCGCGGTGATGACAGCTTACTTCTTAATGTAAATGAACAGAACAGGCTAATTCTTGCAGATGATGAAACCTTTAAACTTCGTGCGTACAGAATATGGCAGATTATCAATAACGACACAATGAATAAAATGATTGAGCCTGATTTTACATACAATATTCTTTCAGGCTCGGATGTAATCAGCATTACACCTGTGACAAGGGGAAATGGTAATGCTAAAAACAATCAGCTTAATATTACCGCAATTGGCGAAGGTACAGCAATACTTGAAATCGGTTATGATGCGCTTGAAATCGTGTCCGGCAATATAAGTGGATTTAACGGTCTTTCAGAATTTGTTTTCTCATCATGTGATGAGGCAAGAAAAGGACTTGTTGTAATACAGACTGCAAATGCAGCAACAGATGTTGATTTTGGTATCAAAGCACGGGAAAAATGGGATGCGGAATTTGATACGCTATATTTTACAGGCGAATATGCAACACTTGATTTTGCGCCTACATCAGGTGACGGAGCTATAAGTAAGGTTGAGTTTAGTAATGACAAGGGTGAAACATGGACTAAGATAGATAAGAGAGACGATATCTACACAGCAAGAATTATTAGCGGGAACAACCTTTTAAGAGTGACAAAGGATGATGGAACAACCTCATATCAAGTTGTTCGCGGAGACAAAATCTCTGTGACAGTCACTAATGTAACCAACCCTGATAAAAGCTTAAGTTCAGGAGATACAGCTCGCATAACTCTTGACGGTGTTCACTTTCCAATGGGCAAAATGTCCGGTATATACAACCCCGGTTTTGGATATGGTCATAAAATTACATACAGTTTCGGGGAAGAACAGGTTCAGACAGATGGATCGTATCAATACAATTTTCCAACAAATGCTTATGTTGATATAACCATTCCAAGTGATGCAAAAACAGGCGACAGCCTAAGCCTGACTGACGGATATATCTATTTTAATAATATGGGAAGTGCTCCCGGCGAACACAGAAACATAACTGATGATGGAGTTTCAACCGGCATGAATGCAGCAAGCTCTCATTATTCTCGTTCAATCCTGCCTGATGTTACAATTGCCATTAATGAAGAAATCCACGGCGGATACGATGACGGCAGCTTGGATGATGACAATTCCGGAGTGATAACACCCCCGGATGATGAAAGTATTGACGTTTCAAATCTTACATTTGATATTTCAGGCAATGAAATTAAAGGATATGTAACCGTAAGCTTTACTGATGATGGCAAGCGCAAATCAAACGAAAGCGGAGTTGTATATAAAAATGCTCTTGGTGAAATTATTGAAGAAGTTGAGGTCCCGTTTAAAAGCCGTGATACAGTAGCTTCTGTTACATTAAGGCTTTTAAAAGCTCTTAATATCAAAGCAACATATACAGGAACAGCAACAAGTAACTTTTATCTTTCATCAATTGGCAGATTTACATTGAATGGTACATATTATGACTCCTTTGGAGAGTTCGATTCCGGTGCAGCATCAGGATGGATGGTAAAGCATAATAATTGGTTTATTAATATGGGTGCATCTGAATTTGCCGTAGAAGACGGTGATGTTATCCGGTGGCTTTATACATGTAGTTTAGGTGCTGATATTGGTTGTGATTGGTCAAATCCAAGTGCGGAAATTACAGGTATCACATTTAAGTCAAACTACGGGAACCTTTCGCCGGCTTTTGATGAGAGCGTTGATGAATATACTTATACTGTGCCTTCATCTGTAAATTCCGTATGCCTTGAAGGAAACCTTGATAACTACTGGTCAAAAATTATTTATAAATCCGGAAATAAAACATATAAGCCGATGGAATCTATTCCTGTTTCTGACGGAACAGTAATTACGCTCAGTTCTTCATACGCGAGAAATGCCGGAGATTCACCAACGGATACAGACAACGTGAAAATAACAATAAAAAAAGCTTCAGGTGGTTTTGAAACCTCAGGAACTCCGGCTCGAACAGACACAGAAGATAGTAGCATAAATAATCAACAAATTTCCGAAACGAAAGAGGAAAACACAAAACCTGTGTTCACAGAAAGCACATTCAATGATGTTAAGAAGGAAGACTGGCACTATGAGTCTGTAAAATACGTGTATGATTCAGGTCTTATGGAGGGTACAGAAAATGGCTTCGAGCCGGAAAGTAAAATGACAAGAGCAATGCTCATTACTGTTCTTTACAGAATGTCCAAACCGGATGAAAAGTCTTATAATCAGGTATTTGCCGATGTTCCGGATGGGGAGTGGTATTCAAATGCAGTTGCATGGGCATCAGAAAATAATATTGTAAGTGGAGTGAGCGAAACAGAATTTGCACCTAACCAGGATATTACACGTGAGCAAATGTCGCTTATTATTTATCGTTATGCAAAGCTTCAAGGTTTTAATACAAACAACTTTACTGACCTTTCAGGATTTGAAGATGTAGGTGATGTAAGTGATTGGGCGACAGAAGCTATGGCGTGGGCAAACCGGGCAAAGCTTGTAAATGGTATAAGTGATACAATACTTTCACCCAAATCTTTTGCAAC
>CAZWCO010000107.1:0-5329 GCA_964632665.1 uncultured Lachnospiraceae bacterium
CATACATAAACAGACTTAACTGAACCGTTTACTACTGCTTTTACCTTTCTAACGTTAGGCTTCCATGTTCTGTTTGATCTTCTGTGTGAGTGACTCATCTTAATTCCGAAAGAAACGCCCTTACCGCAGATATCGCATTTTGCCATTTATAACACCTCCAGATATTTCAATTCATAAATAACAAAAGTAATTTTAACATAAATAATAAAAAAATGCAAGCATTTTATTTAAAAAAACTTCTTTTTTTCAAGTTTTTTTGAAAAAAATATTGAATTTCACATATAATTTAAAAAAACAAAAAAAAATTCTATATAATTTTTTGAAAAAATTTGCGTTTTCCTATTTCAAAAACAAAAAAAATATAGTATAATGATTGTGTATGTAAATTTTGTACACTTATGAAAGGGGAGCAAAGGCTGATTATTTTTGGCCTTGCGTTTTGTGCCTGCGGGCATGAAAAGGAGTGGTTATAATTATGGCAAACAGTGAATTTAAAATTTCGCTAAACAAAATTATAGAACAGTTTAAGCTTGAAATGGTATATGAATCAAGCACTATTGACAAGGTATATATATCAAGCTCTGACCTTAACAGACCGGGACTTCAGATGGTTGGCTTCTTCGACTATTTTGATACAAGTCGCCTGCAGGTTCTTGGCAAGGTAGAGTGTACGTATCTTGAGCAGTTTAAGAGTGAACAAAGAGCAGAAATGCTTGACAGATTTTTCAGCCATGACTTTCCGGCAATAATTATAACACGTGACATCCGTGCGTTTCCCGAACTGCTTTCTGCTGCGGAAAAGTATGACCGTACAGTTCTCCGTACAGAGATGGAAACATCTTCCTTTATGAGTGCACTCATAAGCTATCTTAATGTTGAAATTGCACCAAGACGTACAAGACACGGTGTGCTTGTAGAGGTTTACGGCGAGGGTATTCTCATTATGGGAGAAAGCGGCGTAGGAAAAAGCGAAACTGCCATAGAGCTTTTAAAGCGTGGTCACAGACTTGTAGCAGACGATGCGGTAGAAATCAAAAGAGTGTCAGAGAAAACACTTGTTGGCACATCTCCCGATGTTATACGCCATTTCGTAGAGCTCAGGGGTATCGGAATTGTAGACATAAAAGAGATATTTGGTATGGGCGCTGTCAAAAACACAGAGAGCATTGATATGATAATTCATCTCGAACCATGGGTTGAAGGAAAACAATATGACAGACTTGGAATGGTTGATGAGTATACCAACATAATGGGAATAAACATTCCTTCAATTACAATCCCTGTAAAGCTTGGACGAAACCTGGCAGTTATTGTTGAGGTTGCAGCCATGAACAACAGACAGAAGAAAATGGGATATAATGCGGCTGTTGAGCTTAACAACAGACTTATGCGTGAAATGGAAAAAAATATGATGGCGGAGGATACCGATATTGTTTGATGATGGGTTAAAGGAGTTACTGAAATCAGAATTTCCCGAAATAAAATTTGACGAGCCCTTAAAAAAACATACCACCATGGGAGTGGGAGGACCCTGTGATGCATTCTTAAGTGCTTCCGCAGAAGATGTTTTACGGGCAATACACCTTTGCACAGAAAAGGAAATCCCATTCTTTGTTCTTGGTAATGGCTCTAACACAATCGGAACTGACAAGGGATACAGAGGTCTTGTAATTTGCATAGGTCGCAAAATGAATGAGATTTATTTAAGTGAAGATTTTGATATATGTGCCCAGGCAGGAGCAAAGCTGAGCAAGGTTGCTGAGAAAGCGGCAAACGAGGGCATAGGCGGCTTTGAATTTCTTGCAGGCATACCGGGAAACCTTGGCGGTGCAATTGTAATGAATGCAGGAGCCTACGGCGGTGAAATAAAAAACCTTATAAAAACAGTAACATTTCTTGAAGACGGGGTTGAATATACAAAAAACGGCGAGGAGCTGGGATTTGGTTACAGGAAATCCTATTTTATGTCCCATCCCGATGCTGTAATTTTAAGTGCTAAGCTTCGGGGAGTAAAAAAGGACCAAAAGCTAATCAGAGAGCAAATGGCAGAATATGCCGCAAGACGCTCTGCTTCTCAGCCTCTTGAATATCCAAGCTCAGGCAGCTTTTTTAAGCGGCCGGAGGGATATTTTGCAGGAAAGCTTGTACAGGATTCAGGTCTTAAAGGATATACCGTTGGAGGAGCTGCAATAAGTGAAAAGCACGCGGGATTTGTGATAAATAAAGGCGGCGCTTCCTGTGACGACATTTTAAAGCTTTCCCATCATGTAAAGGAAACTGTACTTAACAAGTTTGGTGTAGTAATGGAACACGAGGTCAGATTTTTAGGAGAGGAATAATACACATGCAATTAACAATAGTTACCGGCATGTCAGGAGCCGGAAAAACACAGGCTCTGAGGTTTTTTGAGGACCTTGGCAGATTTTGCATAGATAATCTTCCGCCGGTGCTTATGCCGGGACTTATGGAGCTGTATAAATCTGTGGGCGGAGAAGATGCCAATGTTGTACTTGTTATTGATGCAAGAGTAGGCTCTATGATTAAGGAGCTCCTTAACAGGATATCAGGTATACGAAGTATGGGACACGATTGTGATGTACTGTTCCTTGATGCAGATGATGAAACACTTGTAAAAAGGTATAAAGAAACAAGAAGACATCACCCTCTTGACCTTAAAGGCGGACTTCTTGACAGTATCAAAGAGGAAAGAAAAATATTAAAGGAGCTTTATGACTTTGCCGATGTGGTAATAGACACCTCGGATATGAAGCTAAAGGAGCTCCATGACAGACTAAAGGGTCTTTATGCAAGCGGAAGCCTTGAAAAATCCATGCGTGTTAATGTAACAGCTTTTGGATTTAAATACGGTGCTCCTGTTGACGCAGATTTGGTTTTTGATGTGCGTTTTCTTCCTAACCCCTTTTATATTGAGGAATTAAAGCCAAAAACGGGTAATGACAAAGAGGTACAGGATTACGTTATGCAATTTGAGGATAGCAAAACCTTCCTTAAAAAGCTTGAGGATATGATGGAATTTTTACTGCCTCTGTATGTAAATGAGGGTAAGGCATCTCTTACTGTGGCAATAGGCTGTACAGGCGGCAAGCACAGAAGTATAACAATGACAAACAAGCTTGCAGATAAAATAAGGGAGCTTGGATACGAGGCAAATCCTGTGTATCGTGATATAGGAAAGGAATAAAAAAATGTCTTTTTCGTGGGATATAAAAGAAAAACTTTGTACACTTTCCGGTGAATGTCCCTATTGCATAAGGGCGGAAATAGCCGGTATAGTGGGATTTTCGGGGGAGTTCTCCGAAAATCTCCTGAGGCTTATGACAGAACAGCAGACTCTTGCAGACAGGATAGTCTATGACCTGAAAGAATGTATAGGTATCCTGGCAGCTCAGTCGGGAGGAAAAACAAAAAAAATACTCATTACTGACAAGGCTGTGCTTGATAATTTGCGGTCATGTCTTTTTTTGGATGACGAGCAGACAGAAAGGGAATTTGACGAAGAAATACTAAAGCTCGACTGCTGCCGCAGCGCATATATAAGGGGTGCATTTTTAGGAGGCGGATGTGTGCTCGACCCTGAAAAGTCTTATCATCTTGAGTTTGATACAAAGTACAAAAAAAGCTCAGGCCGTCTTAAAAGACTTCTCGAGTCCATGGGTTATCCGGTAAAGGCAACCTATCGCAAGGGCCATCATATAGTTTATATAAAGGGCTGGGAAGCAATTGCAGATATTCTGGGTGTTATGGGTGCCGGTATGGGAGCGCTTGCTCTTTACTCTGCACAGATAGAAAAGGATATAAGAAACACAGTCAACAGACAGGTAAACTGTGAAACTGCCAATGCAGAAAAAACTGCTATTGCCGCAGCCAGACAAATAAATGCAATCAGGAAAATAGAAAGCACCTGCGGACTTTCAGCGCTTCCTGAAAATCTTCAGGCTCTCGCACTTTTAAGGAAAGAGTTTCCTGACCACAGCCTGCAAAAGCTGGGAGAGATGCTTACTCCTACTCTTGGCAAGTCAGGAGTTAATCATCGCATGAATAAAATAATAGAATTTTCAAAAGAACTTTAAAAAGGAGGGAGACCATGACAGAGTTTGTTCATCTTCACACTCATACAGAATATAGCCTGCTTGACGGAGCGGCAAAAATATCAAAAATTATTTCAAGAGTAAAAGAGCTTGGAATGAGCTCTGTTGCCATCACAGACCACGGCTCCATGTTCGGTGTTGTGGATTTTTACAAGGAAGCAAAGAAAAATGGTATACATCCTATAATCGGCTGTGAGGTTTATGTGGCTCCCGAATCAAGATTTACCAAAACTCCCGGAAGTGACGGAAAAGCGTGCCATCTTGTACTTCTGGCAGAAAATGAAACTGGATACAAAAATCTTATTTACCTTGTCTCAAAGGGTTATACAGAAGGATTTTATTATAAGCCGAGAATTGATTTTGAGCTTCTTTCACAGCATAAGGACGGACTTATAGCTCTTTCTGCATGCCTTGCAGGAGAAATCCCAAGAAAGCTCCTTTCGGGAGATTACGAGGGTGCAGGGAAGATAGCAGAAGAATATAAAAATCTTTTTGGTGCGGACAACTTCTTTATAGAAATTCAGGACCACGGCATAGCTGACCAGAAAAGAATTCTACCTCAGCTTGTAAGGCTTGCAAGAGAAAAAGGAATAGGCCTTGTTGCAACAAACGATGCTCACTATCTTACACGTGATGACGCAAGATATCAGGATATACTTTTGTGTATCCAGACAGAAAAAACTGTCCGTGACACAGACCGGATGAAGTTTGAGACGGAGGAGTTTTATATAAAATCTCCCGAAGAAATGAACGCCTTGTTTTCATTTGTTCCCGACTCTCTTGAAAATACGGTAAAAATTGCAAACAGGTGCCACGTAGACTTTGATTTTGAAACACGACATCTGCCGGAATTTGATGTTCCCGATGGCAAAGAACCTTATGATTACCTTTGTGAGCTTTGTGGGAAAGGCCTTGTTGAAAGGTATGGAGATGAAGCTCCAAAACACAGAGAAAGACTTGATTTCGAGCTTAACACCATAAAACATATGGGTTTTGTAGACTATTTTCTTATTGTGTGGGATTTCATACGTTTTGCACGTAGCAATAATGTATCAGTAGGACCGGGGCGAGGAAGTGCTGCCGGAAGCCTTGTATCATATGTTTTAAGAATAACGGATGTTGACCCTGTAAAGTATGGTCTTATCTTTGAAAGGTTTCTGAACCCCGAGCGTGTGAGCATGCCCGATATAGATATAGACTTTGCGCCCGAGGGCAGACAA
>CAZWCO010000108.1:0-5285 GCA_964632665.1 uncultured Lachnospiraceae bacterium
TGCACTGCATCTTTAAGTTTTGATATACGCTGGAGCCGGGAAAGCAGCCTGCGTTCTCAATCAGTGCGCCGACACGGACTCTGACACCGGGATCGGTATAATCCTTGTCAAACAATTTGATTTCACCTTGGTCGGCAACAAGATGTCCGCAAATAAGTTTCATAGTGGTCGATTTACCCGAACCGTTTTCACCGATAAATCCGTAGATTGCCCCAACAGGAACGGTCATATTGAGATTATCCACCGCATACATCGTGCGAAAGCTCTTAGAAAGATTTCTGATTTCTATTGCATTCATTCTTAGTTTTTCCTCCTTTTGCTTTTTACAGCATCGGTGCAAATATTCTTACTACCGCACGGACAAACCGTTGCAGCAGATTTGTTTCCAGCATTTCGGGAGTAACCTCTATGCTTTTATACAAGGTGTCCACCATATCAATTTTCAATTCCCTGATCGACTTGCAATCATACATCCACACACCGTTTTCAAAATGATGGACAAGACTGCGATAATCCAAGTTAATAGTGCCGATCATTGCTTGGTTATCATCAGAAAGGTAGCTTTTTGCGTGGATAAATCCGGGTTCGTATTCAAAAATCCGCACACCTGCAGCCATTAGCCTGTTATAAAAGCTCTGTGTCATGCCGAAAATGAGTTTTTTATCGGGAATGTGCGGAACGATGATGCGTACATCCACGCCTCTGAGTGCAGCATTTTCTATACTCTGGCACAAATCGTTGTCAATGATAAGATACGGCGTGGTCATCCACATATATCGGCTTGCACCGTTCAGCATGTTCTGAATAACGCTTTTGCCAACCCTACGATCATAAAGCGGATGCGGCCCGTCACCAAACGGGATAACATATCCATGTTCTTTTACCTTTGTTTTGGGATACAGGTCATTCCGGATGTTCGGCATCTTTTTTATATTGATACCGAAGTCCACAAGAAACAGCTTCGTCAATTCCCGTACCGCTTCGCCTTCCAAACGGATGGCAGTATCATTCCAATGACCGTTTTAACGATTTCGTTGATATATTCATCCGCAATATTGACACCGCCGGTATATCCAACTTTGCCGTCAATGACCGTGATTTTACGATGGCTGCGGTTATTGAATTCACTGTCTGCATTGCCTTTCAGTCTCGAAAACGGAGTTGCTTCGATACCGTATGATTTCAGCGTTTTATGATAATCTCCGGGGAGTGTCATCATACAGCCGATATCGTCATATAAGACCTTAACCTCAACACCGGCAGCAGCTTTCGTTTTCAGAATATCCAAAATTGAGTTCCAAAACCTGCCTTCCTCAATAATAAAATATTCCATATAGTTCACCTTCTCGGCTGACTCCATATCCTGAAGTAAACGGCGATGCATATCCTCGCCGAGCGAAAAATATTCCTGCTTAGTATCGGTAAATAAATGAGCCTCAGATATACCGCAAAGCATCTTTGCTTGTGATGCAACAATTGGATTTTCATCTTGCAGTTTTGCAAACAATTCCTGATCATCTTGTTTATAAGTGTGACTCTTTAGTGCATCCATCCGTTTCATAAACCGTTTTTGCACCGTTCTTGAATAGAACATAAAGTAAAGCATAAAGCCGGCAATAGGAATAATTAACACAAATAAAAGCCACGGCACCTTATAATCAGGGTTATCATCGGAGGCGATAATGCGGATTACACAAAAAATTTCCGTTGCCCATGCTGCAAGGTAAAAGTACGGCACGTAATAACAAAAAAACGCCACAATACCAATTACAACAAGAACTTCCATAAGAGTGATCAGCACGGCAAGTATGTAACGAAACGGAATATAATTCACTTCTTTTTCCACAGTTTTTTCATTTACGTCATATCGTATTGTCTTTTTCATAAATTACCTCCGATATGCGACAATAGCGAGACGCCTTAGGCACCTCGCTTATGTCATAAATGTTACTTATTGCCGTTTACGGCATCAATGCGAGCTTCGGCTGCTGCCTTGCGCTCATTGGCTTGTGCAATCTGCTTGTCGCGTTCGGCTTGAAATACGGCTTTGCGACGGTTGGGATCACCGATTGCCTTTGCTTCTTCCCACTGTGCCTTGGATTCAGCCTTAGTAGCTGCAAACTGAGCCTTGTCAACCTCATGCTGTGCCTTTGCACTTTCCTTCATGTCCTGAAATGCTTTCTTGAAAAATTCTGCCATTGTATTTCACCTTTAACCTTTCATCAATTTATCGCTGAGAGCGACGATTTTTTCTGCGTATTTTTTACGGCGTGAACCGAGAATACCTTTATAGACGGGATAGTTGATGATGGCCATAAACATACCGACAATTCCGATTACAATACCATAAAGCATCGGATTGGCAATGCCGACGGTTTCCGCAATGTCGGTCATTACCAGACTCATACCGCTGCCCATCACAATGGCACTGAGAGAGCCGAAAATATAGGCAAACACATTTGCCGGGCGCTTCACCTTGCGATCCAGCTCGCGGAGCGCAGAAAGCCCCGTATGTTCCTTTTCGGTATACTGTGTGCGGATCTTCTGCACCAGATACTCCTGATCGTTTCTGTTCATTTGCGTTTACTCCTTTCGATTTTGCAGATCCATGACACGGGACCTGCATTGAGATGGATTTTACATTGCTCACCGTTTCCCTGAGGATAATTCATCTGCGAGCGCAAGAATCCTCGGTGCATATTTTTTCTTCGCCTTTCCGAACACCCTGCGATAGATGGGGTACGCCGCAAGCATTCCCGCGACTCCCACAGCGCCGAGAAGCACACCCACCCGAGTCAGAATCACGCCATTGCCGAAAACCCTCATCACAAGGCAAAGGCCCAGTCCGAATACCAGGCAACCGAGAATACCGGCACCAAGGGATTCTATCATTCCGGAGTTCCGTACGATGCCATCCAGCCTCCTCATCTCCTCCAGCCGACTTTCTTCCTGAGGGAGATATTTTTTTCGGATCGCCTGTACCTCTTCGTTTTCTTTTGCGGAATAGCTGTAAGTGAACGTCATATCCTGCTTCATTTGTATCCTCGCAAAATCTTCGGACTATTTGTCACCGGAAAGTCTTTTTCTGGCATCCTCTACGGTTTCGCCCTCTTTTGCAAAAACCTTTTCGATGATCTTGTCATTGACCTTGCGGAAGCCCTCTACAGCACCGTCCTCGATTTTTTTGTACCCGCCGACCACGCCGTCCTCGATCTTCTTGTAGCCCTCCACTACCTTCTCTGCGATCTTTTCATTTGCTTCTGTAAATTTTGACATTCCCGTATCTCCTTTTTCTTTTCATTTTCTTTTCGGATGTTTGCATTTTCCGAATTCCTTCACGGTACGGGCATAGTATAGACGATCAATGTTTTTGATTTTTTTGTAAAATGTTTAAGTTTTATTAAAAAATAAGAAAATCCCATTGATTCCTAATCAATGGGATTCGTCTTTACTCTTGCTTTTCAGCAGGTTCCGCCGCTGATCTTCTCCAAACGGCCGCTGATGATGGAAAGACTGCGGTAAAAGGCAATCCGCTCCTCCTCTGTAAGGTCAGCACTCATTTCTTCCAGGATGGATTGGATCTTTTCTGCGATTTGCTTTCCGATCTTCCGTCCCTTCTCTGTCAGTATAAGGGGGCTTTTGTAATGCTTTTCACTTTTGGATCGACAGGTCAAATATCCGTTTTCCTTCAAATAATCCAGTGCACGGGAAATGGTCGCCTTGTCCTCTTCACACCGCTCACAAAGATCGGTGGCGGTAAGGCCTCCCCCGGAGTACAGATAATAAAGACAAGAAACATGGGCGCTTCTTAATTGATACTCCGCCATCTCCCGATTTTTGATTTTGCGGATATTCCGGCTGATCCTGTTAATCAGCACGGTAAAGGTCTCAAACCGTTCCTCCATTTTATGCCTCCTCGATCCTTGCAAAACTAAGACCAGTATAGCAAGAACCTGTTGAAATGTCAACAAATGAACACAAACAAAATTCCCATCCAAGGATATTTTTTCATTTTTCTGTAAAAAATTATCAAAAAAGTCTTGACTTTATCGCTTTAAAGTGATAATATCAAGGCATCAAATGCGTTTGAGCAGGAACAAGTAAGTATAACGGTACCGAAAGAGAGTTGTCGGTTGGTGCGAGGCAATCGGGAACGTTTTACCGAATACCTCCTGCGAGCAGTGCACCGAACGGGTTTCCAAGTAGGCTGCAACGGGTGTTCCCGTCACAGAACCGGGGTGTTGATTGACACCCTCAAAGGCCGTGATCGTGAGATGACGGCAAATAGAGGTGGTACCACGGGATTTTCTCGTCCTCTGTATTCTAACAGGAATACGGAGGGCGTTTTTTATTAAAAATCACTTTCTCCGTCATTCCGAAATTTAAGGAGGTAACACTCATGAAAGACGCGCAACTCTACACAATCATTGCCCTCTGCATCTATGCCGTGGCAATGGCGCTGATCGGATGCCTCAGCTATGGGAAATCCAAAACCCTGGACGGCTTTCTGATCGGCGGAAGAAACATCGGTGCCTGGGTCACTGCTTTTGCCTACGGAACCACCTATTTTTCCGCTGTGGTTTTCGTCGGCTACGCCGGGCAGCACGGTTGGAATATCGGTATCGGTGCGATTTGGATCGGTATCGGCAATGCGGTACTGGGATGTCTTCTTTCCTGGCTCCTGTTTGCCAACCGTACCAGAAAGATGACCAAAAAGCTCCAGGCAAAGACCATGCCCGAATATTTCGAGAAGAGATACGATTCCAAGGGGATGAAAATCCTTGCAGCCGTGATCATCTTCGTATTTTTGGTTCCCTACTCCGCGGCCGTATACAAGGGACTCGGCTCCCTATTCAGCGCCGTATTCCCCGGGGTTGAGACCTGGGTATGGATGCTGATCATTGCTGCTCTGACCGCAGTATACCTGGTGGTTGGCGGCTATGTGGCAACCGCTTACACCGATCTGGTTCAGGGTATTATCATGATCGTAGGCGTAGTATGTCTGGTCGTCGCCGTTCTGGGACATGACAACGTGGGCGGCCTTTCCGGGCTGATCGAAAACCTCGGCAACTTCGAATCTCTGCCCAATGACCCCAATCCCACGACGGGAGATCAGTTGACCAATATTTTCGGCGGCTCTTCCTTCAAATTCCTCTGCTTTAACATCATGCTCACCAGCTTCGGTACCTGGGGTCTTCCCCAGATGATCGGCAAGTTCTACGCCATCAAGGAGAATAGGCACAAACGCTTCGTCGGCGGACGAAAGTTCCTGACAAAAACCGTCG
>CAZWCO010000109.1:0-5278 GCA_964632665.1 uncultured Lachnospiraceae bacterium
TTATCATGGAGCTTCCATACGTTCTTGAATGTGCAATTACTCCTGTTCCCGACGAAGTAAGAGGCCAGATTGTAAAGGCTACTATCGTTCTTACAAAAGGAACACAAGGCTCAGACGAGCTAAAGAAAGAAATTCAGGAATATGTTAAGACTCACACCGCTCCTTACAAGTACCCAAGAATTGTGGAATTTGTTGATGAGCTTCCAAAGACCATCAGCGGTAAGGTAAGACGTGTTGAAATCAGAAACAAGGACCTTGAAAAAGCAAATAAATAAAAGTTCAGGCGGCACTAAAAAGTGCCGCCTGTATTTTTAAATAAACGCCTCATCATCAGCCTGTCTTACATATGAGGGCGAAATCCCATATTTCTTTTTAAAAACCTTTCCAAAATATAAAGGGTCATTATATCCTGACATTTCGGCAACCACAGAAATTGGGTATTCATGCTCTTTAATTATACACATGGCATATTCAAGGCGTTTTTCTTCTATATATTTTTGGGGAGTAAGTCCCACATTTGCATTAAAAATTCTGCGAAAGTATGCCTGGGATATACCGCACAGGGAATGAAGCATATCTGTTTTCAGGTCAGGGTCGGAAAAATTTTCATCTATATAATATAAAGCCGGCTGTATAAGGTTATACTTTTTCTTTTCATAATAGGTTTTGTTCTCCTGAGTTACAAGGTATGCAAGTATTGAATGAAACCAGGATAGACATATATGCTTTGAATATGGTGTACGAAGCCTTAAATTCTTTCTTATATTCATAATAATATTATTAAGTCCCGGAAAATTACTTCCGTCAAAGACCGTGGGCCTGGGGTTCTTTATATCCGCCAAAAAGGTTATGGTCAGATAGTAGCAGGGCACATCTCCCGTAGGCTCAAAAGTATAAGATGAGCCCTGGGGAATATAAACTATATCCCCTTCAGAAGAGTTTAAAGATGTTTTTCCGATTTTGTATGTTCCTCCCCCTTTAGTAAAGAAAATCAGAATATGACTTTTTCTGTCATTTATACTTACTTTTTTTCGCTCCTTAATAAGAGCATATATTAGTTTTATATTTTCTATATTATCAAACATTTCCTTATCCCCCTTGTATTTACCTTATTATATCATTATTTAAAAGAAATTTCAATAGTTAAATGTTGTATAAAATATTCCATATACTATCTAATTATCCATTTACTTTATGTAATGATATTGGTACAATAAGAAAAAAAGAATTACAGGAGGAACGAAAATTATGAATTCTTTAAAGAAAATTTTTGCGGGTTTACTTGCTCTTAGTATGACACTTCCCGTAGCAGCTTTTTCAGATGCAACGGGTGATAACTATGTGAGCACCCTGGCAGAAAAGGGCATTATAAAGGGTTACAGTGAAAACGTGTTTGGCGCTGACGACCCTTGCACGCGAGAACAGCTTGTAACATTTTTGTGGCGCGCCTGCGGCGAGCCGGAAAACGAAAATGAAAACTCATTTGCCGATATGGCAGATGATACATATTATTCCGATGCAGTGCTTTGGGCAAACAGTAATGGTATAATCAAAGGCTTTGAAGACGGCACTATTGGTATAAATGCGCCCGTAGACCGTGCACACCTGGTAGACTTTTTGTACGAGTGGGCAAAACTCAACGGAAAAGGCAAGCACGAAAAAAGCATTTATCTTGCAAATTATAATGACGGAAAAACTATAAAGCCATATGCAATGGAAGCATTTACATGGGCAGTTTCCCATGAACTGATTGAAATAAAAGATAATAATTTAGAGCCGGATACTGTTGTAACACGCGCTCAGGCTGCATATGCTCTTGGAAAACTCCTTGAAAAGCATTTTCATAACTGGGAAAATTATAAAGATAACGGAGACGGAACACACACAAGAGTCTGCTCCCTTGATGCTTCACACAAAGAAACTAAAGAGCACAACTGGTCAGGAGAACTGACAACACCTGCAACAGAAGAAAAAGAAGGCGAAATTACATACACTTGTGCAGATTGTCTTCTGACAAAAACAGAAGAAACCCCATTTGGCACAGAAATAACCACCAGAGCAGATGTTGAAGAGGCTGTAGTAAATGTAGGGCTTGCTTATTATACAAAAGGTCCAAGATACCAGTATGACAACGTTAATTTCAGCAATTTGGGAAGAGAAGTGGGCGGTGTAATGCGTTCAACTCTTACAACACCTCCTGAATATGCTACAGAGGACAGTAATTTTTATACTGTTTGCTCACACTTACCCTTAACAAGCTATTTTGAAGCTGCGGGAATAAAAGCAATGTGCGGCAATAAATGCTACCCTCAAATACTGGATAGCCTGTTTCTTGCAATGACAGCAGAAAATCAAATCTATGATGAGTATGACTGTACATGGGTAAATCAATCACTTGACGACAAGGATATTGACGGATGTATTGCGAGATGGATTAACGATACCACTGTAACTGCCTCAGTTACAAGGGTATGGGCCGGAATGGGTATTCAGAATTCAACAGCTTTTACTGACTACACAACAGGTATTGTAATGAAAAATGACGGCTTTGACGGAGAATTAAAGTTTGGTTATTATGATAGCCAAGGAAATAAACTGTCTGCTGAACAGGTAAGACAAGAATACTTTGTTCCATTTATGGAAAATTTTAAAGAAAATTTAAGACCGGGAGACATTTATGTAGACCAGGGCCATACTGTGTTCTATATTGGAAACGGTAAAATAATACATAGCACAACATCTAACTACAATGGTGGTGCAAAAGGCGGCAAATTCGATATGAACGAGGGTATAGATACGCTTGAGGTTGACGGCGCCGTCTGGCTCACAGATTTGCTTCCTCAGTGCGGCGAAAAGGATACACATGCCCAAATTTTAAGACCTCTTGACCTTTTAGCAAAGGACTTTGACGGCGACCCTGCAAACGATATTGTAAAAGATGTGACTATTCCGGAAAAGACAAAGAGCAGAATAGAGTACCCTATGATGGACATTGACAGAACTGTTTCAATTACACCTTACGGAACAATAGCACAAAATGATTTACTTCAATATACCATAAAAATTGCAAATAAGACCAACGACGAACACTATCTCACATGGGGAGAGCGTTATAACATGGGCGAGGTTACTTATAAAAACCTTGTTGTAACAGAAAAAATCCCCGAGGGAACAGAGTATGCAGATGGCTCTGCAACCAATGGCGGAGCATTCAAAGATGGCGTAATAACATGGAATCTTGATGATATCAAACCGGGAGAAACAGCTACACTTAGCTTTAAGGTAAAGGCTATCGGCGAAATTGGCTCTATTATAAAAAATGACGGCGGTATGGTGTCAAATATTCCATCAAACATAATATACTCTACTATTGGCAACGCTAAACTTACCGAGGAGCAAAAGGCAGAGCTTTCCAAGATTTCTGCTGCCGGTCCGGAATGGCTAAGGGCTTTTGGAAATGATACAGATTTCGCAGAGGGAGTTTATAAAGAAATTGGCAAGGAACTAACTCTTCCAACCGCTTCTGAGCTTGCAGCAGAGCTATTTACTTCAACATTGCAGATGCCTGAAACAACCGAGGAGTACGGCTTACTTTCAATTGATTTTAAGCCTATGAATTTGTTTACTTTAAATAATGAAGCTTCACCTCACAGAACTATGCTTGTTGACAGATTCTGGGGCGGACGCCTGTTCTATGTTGGTGAAGACAGAAAGTGGGACTACGCTCAAAAGGCAATCTTAGAGTTCAGGGAAGAATACCTTGAAGTAGGTGATATTATAGTTTACGCAAGGGCTAAAGACAGAGAACAGCCAACATTATCTCATGAATTTGATGTGCTGACAGTTATGGTTTATGACGGAAATAATCTCCTCTCAGTAACAAACAACCAGGGAGAAATTACATACGAGATTTTTGATGATGTAGTAGCTCAGCTAAATAAGGCATTTATGAAGGATAAAGACCTTTTCTTTGCACTGAGACCATCACAGAAAAGATAATGAAATAACGGAGACTTTTTGTCTCCGTTATTTCTTTAGTCTGCATTTTACAATCATCTCTGTTACATCTGTAAGAACAAGCTCACCATTTTGATTAAACGCCTCAAAGGTAAGCTCTACAATACCGTTTTTTTCACTGCGTTTTGTAAGCTTTGTTACTGTACAGGTGCTCGTTAGTACATCCTCTGCAAACACAGGCTTTATCCATTCTATTTTTGTGGACTTACCGGCAAGCAGCTCGTCTCCTGCAAGGTCTATCTCAAGGTACTTTGCCCACACTGCCATAAAGGACATAACACCGGGGGGCAATAAGCTTTCCGAAAAAAGTGGATTTTGCATATTCTTCGTCTGTGTGCAAGGGGATATTATCATATCTCTTTGCAAAATCAATCATTTCGTCCTTGTTGATTACAGCCGGCTCTATTTGTATTTTGTATCCTAATTTAAAATCATCAAAAAACATTTTTATCTTCCTCGTATTATTTTATACAGAACCCTTTCACATCAAATGGTTTAATGTGCTTTAATTATTATTTTTCTTTGCCGTGTTTATTGAGGATATCAGCATTTTACGAATCACACCGCAATTATGTACTATCTCAGATACATCAGATATAATTTCTGCTTTTTCCATAAGTTCAAGCCAATATTCCGTCTCATAACATTCTTTTAATGATATTTGCAGCTTTGATATAAAATCAGGCTTGCTATGGGCATATTTTGCTTCTCTTATATTTGCTCCTATGCTTGTAGCACTTCGCTCAAGCTGATTGACTATAGAATAATGACCTTTAATATTATCACATACTTTCAATATTACAACAGCAAAATCCATAGATAAATCTGCCAATTTATTTTCTCCCATTTAGCGCCCTCCTTCAATCATTTATACTTAAACTCAAAAGTTTCCTACAATGAAATCGTTCGCTACTCTCACGATGAAATCCAAACACGTTTGGATGAAATCAAAGCCTTCGGCTTCGATGAAATTAAATCCGTCCTTTATCCGCCGCAGGCGATTTCATCTGCGTCAGCAGATTTCATCACAAAGTGATTTCTTCTGTCTGTTAAGACGGATTTAGTTGAAAAAAGCACTTGCCATTGCAAGTGCTTTTTTCTGGAGGAGAGAGTGGGATACAGCCGCCTACGGCGTCTTGACTGCTCTCCGACCAAAGCACTTCGGCTTTGGTACCCGGCTCGCACCTTTTTGCTAAAAACGATTATCAATCGTTTTCTTCACGCAAAAACCCTCTCAGGGTTCGAATCCCTTTCATTTAAC
>CAZWCO010000110.1:0-5233 GCA_964632665.1 uncultured Lachnospiraceae bacterium
TTGCTTTGGTATAACCGGTTCCTTATTTATTCTAATCTCAAGTTCAGGGCTTGCCACAGCTACAGGCTTAGGTTCCTGTTCCTTTTTTCTGAACATTGCAATGGGGTCATTCTTCACTTCAACAGTAATAGGAGGAGCCGGCTTTTCCGTGGGAACACTTGGTTTTTCCTCTAAGACAGGTGGCTTTTTAACCTCTGTATTTTCGTTTTTTATTATAAAAGGATTTTCTCTTGGATTGTGTATATATTTTTTTTCTTCTGCTTTAGTCTCAGGAATAGCATAGAGTGCACTTTTTGTTCCGTAATAAACACAGTCATATATTTTTTTATCGTCAGAGAATTTAACTTCAAGCTTTGTTGGATGAACGTTTATATCCACCTGTGCAGGATTTACGTCAATATTTAATATAGCAACAGGAAACTTGCCAATCATAATCTGGTTTTTATATGCTTCCTCAACAGCACGAATCATGAGAGGGCTTTTTATACACCTTTTATTTACGTAAAAGCTTTGAAAATTTCTGTTTGGACGTGCAAGATTTCCTTTCCCGATTACACCTGTTACCTTAATCCCGTCCATTTCGTACTCAACATTAATTAAATTTGTAGCGTAATCACGTCCATAGACTGCATAAACTGCGTTTTGAAGACTGCCGTCTCCTGTTGACATTATTACATCCTTGCCATTTTTTATAAATCTGAAAGAGATTTCAGGATGCGCAAGAACAAACCTGTTTATAATGTCTGTAATGTATCCGGCTTCTGTTGCGTCCTTTTTTAAAAATTTCATTCTTGCAGGCGTGTTAAAGAACAGATTTCTGACAACAACCTTTGTGCCGTCCGACATTCCGCCCTCGTCTGATGCAATAATCTCTCCGCCTTCACATGACACAACGGTACCATATTCATCAGTTTTTCTTTTTGTGTATATAACACTTTCAGAAACTGCGCCTATGGAAGAAAGTGCCTCTCCCCTGAAGCCAAGGGTGTAAATTGCGTCAAGGTCCTCTTCCTTTTGAATTTTACTTGTTGCATGACGTAAGAATGCAATTTGTGCATCTTCAGGTGCCATACCACTTCCGTTATCCTCAACAGATATAAGTGATATTCCGCCATTTTTAATTTCCACAACAATTTTTGTGGCACCGGCATCAATACTGTTTTCCACCAATTCCTTTACAACAGAGGCAGGACGTTCTACTACCTCTCCTGCTGCAATTTTATTTGAAATATCAGATGAAAGAACATGAATTTTTGACATTCTATTTTCCCCTATTCAATAATTTTTTCAAGCTTTGCAAAGTTGGACATTAAAATCTTTTTACCAATATTATCAAACACCACTTCTACCTTGTAGTCATCACCGAAGGGCTGTGCAGATATAACAGTTCCCTCTCCAAATTTATGGTGTGTGACTCTGTCTCCCGGATTAAACTTTGTTCCCGGTCGGTTGATGGTGGTATTTCGCCATGATGTTGGCTTTTGGGCTGTCAGTTCAAATCCTAATTTACCAAGAATACCTGTTGCTCTTGATGAAAAAGGTATCTTTTCTGTGTAATACGCACTTGGTATTTCTTCAACAAAAACGGATTTTGGTTGACTTACTGTTTTACCAAAAATCATACGCTGTACTGAATGGATAATATGAAGCTTTTCCTTAGCACGCGTTATTGCAACATAGCAAAGGCGTCTTTCTTCCTCCATTTCCTCTGCATCTCCTATTGTTACAGAGCCCGGAAACAATCCGTTCTCCATTCCGGGAAGAAAAACAATTGGAAACTCAAGACCTTTTGCGCTGTGTATGGTCATAAGTATAACGGAATTTTGTGTATCATCGTAATTATCCACATCTGATACAAGAGCAACTCTCTCAAGGAAATTTGCAAGTGACGGTTGTTCTTCGGGTGATGTTTCATACTCTTTTACAACGGATATTAATTCTTCAAGGTTTTCTGACCTTGATTTTGAATCTTTGTCATCAGAGGACTTTACCATTACGCTGTATCCTGTATCGCTTAAAGTGCGAATTACAAGGTCTGAAAGAGAGAGGCTGTCCTTACATGCAGCAAGCTCATTAATTACCTTTGTAAACTCTTTGATATTTGCAGCCGCACGTTTGAGCTCAGGATAATTTTCTGCCTCATCAAGCACCTTATAAAGAGGAATGCCTTTTGAGTCTGCTATTGCCTGTGCTTTATCAACAGTAGTTTGTCCTATTCCCCTTTTTGGTTCATTAACAATACGCTTAAGACTTACATCATCACCGTAATTATATATAACCCTGAGATAAGCTATAATATCCTTAATTTCCTTGCGGTCATAAAACCTGAGACCTGCAAGAACTCTGTAAGGAATATTCTTTCTCATAAGCATTTCTTCTATAACACGGGATTGAGCGTTTATTCTGTAAAGAACTGCGCAGTCCGAATATTCGCCGCCGTTTTTAACATGCTCTTCAACGCATTTGCAAATATAGTCACCCTCATCATGCTCGTTTGAAGCGTTGAAAATTGTAATCTTCTCACCTTCGCCCTTTTCTGTCCACAGTTTTTTTCCTTTTCGTTCTTTATTGTTTGCAATAACTGCGTTAGCTGCGTTTAGAATATTAGATGTAGACCGATAATTCTGTTCAAGCTTAATTGTTACTGCGTCAGGAAATTCCATTTCAAAATCGAGGATATTATGAATGTTTGCTCCTCTGAATTTATAAATACTCTGGTCATCGTCTCCCACTAAACATAAATTCCTGTATTTACCTGCAAGAAGAGAAATCAGCATATATTGCGCATTATTTGTATCCTGATACTCGTCTACCATTATGTATTGAAATTTTTCCTGGTATTTTTCTCTTATATCCTTATTCTCTGTTAAAAGCTGTATTGTTTTTATAATTAAATCATCAAAGTCCAGAGCGTTATTTTTTTTTATTTTTCTTTGATAAAGGTCATAAACTTTTGATATAATATTCATACGATAATCGTTTTTATAAACCTTTTCAAAGACCTCGGGCGACATAACATCATCCTTTGCACGGCTTATTGTTGACATTACAGAACGTATAGGATATGTTTTTTCGCTTAAATCAAGCTCCTTCATACATTCCTTTATAAGAGCCTTGGAGTCTGTTGAGTCATATATAACAAAATCTCTTTCGTAGCCAAGCCGTTCTATATCGCTTCTGAGAATTCTTACACACATGGAGTGAAATGTACCAATCCACATATTTTCAGCCACTTCACCTATCTGGGCCTTTATTCTCGTTTTCATTTCAAGAGCAGCTTTATTTGTAAATGTAATTGCCAAAATTCTGTAAGGACTAACCTTCATCTGTGACATTATATAAGAAAGCCTGTTTACAAGTACGGTTGTTTTTCCGCTTCCCGCACCGGCTAATATTAAAACAGGTCCTTCCGTTGTTTTAACTGCAAGCTTTTGCATATCATTTAAGTTAGAAAAAAAAGACATATTTTATCTCCAAAAAATTATATTTTTATACTAGACTATTATATCATATAATAAAATTTCAGTCATTACAGCACTATAATTGTTCATAAAAATTTAATAAAATTAATTATTTATTAATATTTAAAAATTAACAATATAACATTTAAGCCATTTTGACATTGATGTAATTTTTACAGGTGAAATACGGGCATATAAGGATTTTCATAGGGAAAATTAATTAAGGATTTTATAATCCAAATTTAAAAAAAGAAGGTGTGCTTTTGAAAAATAAACCTTTTCTTTTTTTAATGTTGACGCTGGTTCTTTGTTTTAACGCAAATGCATTTGCATACAGCGTTATTCCCTCCGGAGAGGCAGTTGGAGTAACAGTTAAAACAGATGGACTGCTTGTCACAGGCATTACCGAGATCACAAGTGAAAACGGACAATCTGTAAACGCCGCATATAGAGCCGGTGTAAAAAAGGGTGACAGGATTATGGCTGTTGACGGTAACATTTTAAATACAAACGAAGAGCTTGCATCTTATGTTATTAACCGACATCAGAAAATAGTATTAACAATTAACAGAAAAAATAAAACTCTAAACCTGATGATTGAACCTGTAAAAACCGATTCCGGCTACAAAATAGGTTTATGGGTTCGGGATAGTGCCGCCGGAATTGGAACAATTACCTGTATAGACAAAAATACAGGTGAATTCGTTGGTCTTGGTCATGGAATATCAGATATTGACACTAATGAGCTTATAAATATACGCGAGGGAAATATTTTTAAGTGCTCCATTACTTCCCCCACAAAAGGAAAAAAAGGAAGTCCGGGAGAACTAAACGGAATTTTTTCAAGTGAGCTTATTGGAAAAATAAATGACAACACATCCAGCGGCATATCAGGCAACTTAATTAAAGCGACGGGCAATTCAGAATACACGGTTGCCAAAAAGGAAGAAATAGAAGCAGGAGCCGCACAAATTTTATCAAATGTTGACGGTATGGGTGTTAAAGCCTATAATGTAGAAATTAAAAAAATAATGATTAATAATACTGATGGAAAAAACATGGTAATAAAAGTAACCGACCCTTCTCTTACCCAAAAAACAGGTGGTATAGTACAGGGTATGTCAGGCTCGCCGATAATTCAAAATGGGAAGTTGGTAGGAGCCGTTACACACGTTTTTGTGAATGACCCCACAAGAGGATATGGGATATTTATTGAGAATATGCTCTCGGAATCAGAGAAAATTAAGTAGAAAAAATGCTCGCCTGTGCTTGTTACAGGTGAGCATTTTTTATTTTATTTTCTTGATATATTCACCGGGTGTCATTCCAAAATATTTTTTGAAAGAGCGAATAAGACCACTGAGGTCTCCGAAACCACACTTCTCGGCAATTTCACTTTCAGTTTTTCCTTGCTCAAGCAAAGTGACAACATTTTTTAAACGGCACTGTATAATATAATTATTCAGTGTGGAATCAGTATATTTTTTAAAATTTGTCATAAGGGTTGTACGTCCTACATGAAGTTTTTTGGCAATAGTAGCAGCCGTGATTTTTTCGTGATAATGCTCCTCGATGAAAGCAAGAGCCTGCATAATATATGACGGAATGGCAATTGATATGCTGTTATCTGCAAATTCGCTTATATAGGAAAGCAGGTAAAGGACAAGCAATTTTTGTCTTAAAAGACTGGTTTCGTTTTGCAATCTGCCAAGTAGCACTTTACAAAAATCCTGTTGCACTGATGTAACAGAAATAATTTTTCCTTTCTCGCC
>CAZWCO010000111.1:0-5230 GCA_964632665.1 uncultured Lachnospiraceae bacterium
CAGGTTAGAAAAATGTTTGAAGCGGTCGGGTGTAAGGTGACTTATCTTAAAAGAATTCAAATTGGCAATGTAGAATTGGGAAATGTACCGGTAGGGCACTGGAGACACCTTACTACTCATGAAATAAACAGTCTTATGAACTCCTAGGAGGTATATTATGGACATTGGCTTTATTGGCGGAGGTAATATGGCAAACGCCATATTGGGAGGTCTTATTAAACAAGGATATAAAGCTTGTGATATCTTTGTATCGGATAAAAATACAGATGCTTTGGAAAAGCTAAAAACCACATACGGTGTAAACATTACAGACAGTAACATTAGCGTTGCAGAGCGTGCGGAAATTCTTTTTATATGCGTTAAGCCGAATATTATTTCTCTAGTTCTTGATGAAATTAAAACGCAAATTAAAATAGACACAACAGTGGTTTCAATTGCGGCCGGAACAAGTATAAAAAAACTTGAAGAATGTCTTTCTGCCGATAATAAAATAATACGCGTTATGCCAAACACTCCTGCTTTTGTTGGTGAGGGAATGAGTGCTGTTTGTGCAAATGAAAAGGGAACAGACAGTCTTGGAGTTGTCAGGCAAATGCTTGAATGCATAGGAAAATGTGAAATTGTACAGGAAAAGCTTATGGATACTGTTACGGCTGTGAGCGGTTCATCTCCGGCATATGTGTTTATGCTAATTGAGGCTATGGCTGACGGAGCTGTTCAAGGTGGTATGACCAGAGATGTTGCTTATAAATTTGCGGCGCAGGCTGTCCTTGGGAGTGCAAAGATGGTACTTGATACAGGCAAGCATCCCGGAGAGCTTAAAGATATGGTGTGCTCACCCGGTGGTACAACAATTGAAGCGGTTGCTGTTTTAGAAAAAAATGGGTTTAGAAATTCCATAATTAAGGCAATGGAAGCCTGCAGAAAAAAGTCAGAAAAAATGTAAATATGAAGAAAGAATGTTCAATCGGACATTCTTTTTTTATGTAACCAAATTTACATGAATTCATAGTATATTAATAACTTTTAATACATTTGGAAGGATGGTTATAATGTCTATTGGATTTATTGGTGGTGATTTAAGACAGCTTACACTACTTGAATGCTTTAAAAAAGCTGGATATGATGTAAAAATATATGGATATGATGATGCGCCGGAATCAGTAAATAAAATATCAGAAATTTACACTTGTGACACTTTGATTTTGCCGATGCCTACATGTAACGGACAAAATATTTTTGCGCCCATGCATGAGAGAGAAATACATATAAATGAAATAGATTTTACAAAATTCAAAAAAATATTTTATGCCGGTGGTAATGAGCTATTAAATAAAATGCTTATTTCATCAGGTGCTCTTTGTATTGATTATTTAAAAGATGAGGAGCTTATATTAAAAAACGCAATATCAACAGGTGAGGGTGCTTTAAATATTGCAATATCAGAAACAGCAACTACTATTTTTAAAAGTAAAGTGCTGATAACCGGATTTGGTAAGGTTTCAAAGGCAACTGCAAAGATTTTTCAGAGTATGGGTGCGGATGTGTATATTGCTGCAAGACGTAATGAAGCGGTGTGTGAAGCAGAATGTATGGGTTATACCGGAGTGAAAATGAAAGAAATGAACGATGTGAAATCTCAAATGGATATTATAATAAATACGGTTCCTGCGATGGTTTTACACAGAGAATTCTTAAAAGGACTTAAAACGGATGCCTTAGTAATTGACCTTGCTTCCAAGCCTGGGGGAGTGGATTTTGACGCTGCACGAGAGCTGAATGTACGTGTTATATGGGCGCTTAGTCTTCCGGGTAAGGTTGCTCCTATATCCTCCGGAAAATTCATTTATGAAACAATCAGTTCTATTTTAAACGAAAGGACGGTGATGGAGTGTGAAGCTTGACCGAAAAAAAGTTGGGTATGCTATTACAGGCTCTTTTTGTACATTTCGTAAAATGATTAATGCTGTAAAAGAGCTTAAGGAGCAAGGTGCAGATGTGTTTCCGATAATGAGTGAAATTTCATATTCAACAGATACAAGATTTGGAACCTGTGATGAGTTTAAAAATCTACTTACCGGAATTACCGGGAATGAAATTATAAAAACAGTCCGGGAAGCAGAGCCTATTGGACCCAAAAAGCTTTTTGATATTCTTATAGTGGCGCCGTGTACAGGTAATACTCTGGCTAAGCTTTCAAATGGTATTACAGATACAAGTGTAACAATGGCGGTGAAAGCACATATAAGAAACGGAAGACCGGTACTTATTGGTGTATCAACAAACGACGCTCTGGGTAATTCAGCTAAAAATATCGGCTGCCTATTAAACTATAAAAATATCTTTTTTGTGCCCTTTGAGCAGGATGATTATAGCGGTAAACCAAATTCTCTTGTAGCAGATTTTAGCAAAATTGTTCCTGCAGCAGAGACAGCTCTTGAACTTAAACAATTACAGCCAATCATTTTAAGTCACGCGGCCGGGGTTTAATTAATGTTTGGCTGATATAAATAAATTGGGCTGTTGCAACAAATGCAACAGCCCTTGTTTATTATACATTATACTCTTTTTTCAGACACGCACGTACATACCCTTTTGATTTATCCGTTGAATCGATATAAAATCCTCTTCCGTAATAAAAACGTACAAGGGGAGTTATTTTTGCACCGGTATGAAGCGCAATTTCTTTTATTCCTTTTTCAATCATAATTTTATCTACCAGGTTCATGATTGACTTTCCTATGCCATTGTTCTGGCTTGTTGTACGAACAGCAAATCGACTCAGGTACGCAGTGTTGTTATCAAGAATTTCTATTCTAACGCAGCCAACCGGTGTTTTGTCAGATAATGCAATCAGTACAATTTTTTTGTTCAAATCATCAAGTATATCCTCCGGTGTTTCATTAAGCGCAGGCGTTGTAGGGATTTTAGCAAGCTTTACGTATGATGTAAAGGCTTCTTTTGTAATATCTATTATACTTTCTACGTCGTTTTCGTTAGCGAGACGTACTTCAAAAAGTGATTGGTAATCCATTGAATTTTATTCTCCTTAACCCATAAGTGTTGCAAGTATAGCTTTTTGTGCATGAAGTCTGTTTTCTGCCTCATCAAATATTACTGATTGTGGTCCGTCTATGACTTCGTCTGCCACCTCGTATCCTCTGTACGCAGGGAGACAATGCATAAAAATAGCGTCCTTGTCTGCGTGCTTCATTAAATTGTTGTTTACACAATATCCCTCAAAATCCTTAATTCTTTGAGCTTTTTCTGCTTCCATACCCATGCTTACCCAAGTGTCTGTATAAACTACATCCGCGTCTTTAATCGCTTCAATCGGGTCATTTGTAAGGGTTAGTGTTTTGCCGCTTGCTTTGAAATCA
Organism: uncultured Lachnospiraceae bacterium; assembly: GCA_964632665.1. GTDB lineage: Bacteria > Bacillota > Clostridia > UBA1381 > UBA1381 > RGIG9115. The sequence goes on from CAZWCO010000111.1 coordinate 3,381, forward strand.
GATTTTGCGTTCTCTACAACTGTATCATCACATTTGTATTTGTCAGGAGTAGCAATTGCGCAATTCATGCCGGCTTTTGCAGCACCGTACATGATAGAATGAGCCATGTTGTTTCCGTCTCCTATGTATGCAATTTTTAATCCCTCTAACTTTCCTTTGTGCTCGTATGTTGTGAGTAAGTCTGCAAGCACCTGACAAGGATGGAGAAGGTCTGTAAGTGCATTAATTATTGGAATATTTGCATATTCTGCAAGGTCAAGAACATCCTGATGTGAGAAAGTCCTTATCATAATTCCGTCAAGATAACGTTCCATAACCTTAGCTGTATCGTAAATTGTCTCACCTCTACCAAGTTGAATATCGTTGCTTGACAAAAACAGAGGATATCCTCCAAGCTGCGTCATTCCAACTTCAAATGAAATTCTTGTTCTTGTAGAGGACTTTGTAAAAATCATACCAAGAGTTTTACCCTTAAGAATGGGGTGGGGGATTCCGTTTTTTTGTTCTGATTTAAGCTTGATTGCGAGTTTCAGGAGCATATCAAGCTGGTCCTTGGTTATATCGTGTAAGCTTATAAAATCTTTCATCAGTATTAGTTCCTTTCTGTAAGAATACTTTTAAATTTACTAATAAACATGTCTATGTCACTTTCGCTGATTATTAGTGGTGGTGCAAGTCTGATGGTGTTATAACAAAGGGAAGTAAGGATTTTATTTTCAAATAATGAATTGAATATATCCTTTGCAATTTCTTCGTCTAGTTCTATACCTATCAAAAGTCCCTCGCCGCGTATTTCTTTTATGCATTTAAATTCTTCTTTAAGCTTAAGTAGCTTGACTTTGAAGAATTTGCCCATTTTTTCTGAATTTTCCACAAGCTGTTCTTTTTCGTAAATATCAAGAACTGCGTTTCCTGCGGCTGTTGCAAGATGGTTTCCACCAAAGGTTGAGCCGTGGTCCCCGGGTTCAAAAGCCCCTGCTACAAAATCTTTTGCAAGGATTGCACCGATGGGAATACCTCCGCCCAACGCTTTTGCGCTTGTCAATATATCAGGCTCTACATCAAAAAGCTCATATGCAAAAAGCTTTCCGCATCTGCCCATACCGGTTTGTACTTCATCAAAAATAAGTAGAATATCCTTTTCATCACATATTTTTCTTATTTCTTTTATGTACTCCTTGTCCATTGGGTGTACGCCGCTTTCGCCCTGGATGGGTTCGAGCATAATTGCCGCTGTTTTATCAGATATGGCGTTTTTGAGTGCGTTTATGTCGTTTGGTTTAACTTGGATAAAACCGGGAGTAAGTGGTTTGTATGGTTTTTGATACTTCTCCTGACCTGTTGCAGCAACGGTTGCAAGCGTTCTGCCATGAAAAGAATGGTCAAGAGTGATAATTTCGTATTTTTCAATGCCCTTTTTGTAAAAATATATTTTTGCAAGCTTGATTGCGCCTTCGTTTGCTTCAGCGCCTGAGTTTGAGAAAAATACTTTATCCATACATGTTTTTGAAACAAGTCTCTCTGCAAGGACGCTTTGTTGTTCTATATAATAAAGGTTTGAAGTATGAATTATCTTTGAAACCTGCTCTTGTATCTTTTTCACAAAATAAGGATGACTGTGACCTAATGAGTTTACAGCTATACCGCCGAGGAAATCGTAATATTCCGTAGAGTCGGTAGCTTTTAATTTCATTCCGTTTCCTTCTGTGAAACAAACAGGGAGCCTGTCTCCAAAGGTGTTCATAAAATTGTTTTTGTCTAGTTCTTTAATCTTGTTTAGCATGTTTTTTCTCTTTTCATTTTTTGATATTAATAATTATACAATAAAATTTATAAAAATACAAGAATTA
>CAZWCO010000112.1:0-5217 GCA_964632665.1 uncultured Lachnospiraceae bacterium
GTGTCTGTGCTCTTTACGCCGCCTGCTTCCTCGCTGTCAAGCTTTAGACCAAAGTCCATAAAATACATAAAGGGACATTTAAAATATTCCTCAAGCCTTGAAACGCTGTATTTGTCAAGGTCTTTGTAAAGAGCCTCTGCCGCAAGAGACGAAATTTTACCTGAAGAATTTTTATATTCTGCAGCAGTATTTATAAGTTCAAGCTCTTTTTTATATTCCTCTTTTTCGCAAAACCAGTCACGTATACATTCAAAGTCCGCACCAATATCCTCTTCTCCCGAAAGTCGTACAAGGAGCTTTCTGAGCATAATTTCAGGCGCAGTAATAAAAAGGTCATTTTCCCTCTTTTCAAAATCAAGACCTTTAAATTTACTCCTCAGAAGGTCAAAAATATGTGACCCCTCTTCTGCTGCCCCTTCAAGGTCAGCCTTTGAATAGCTTATATATAAGGTTTCCGAAGCCTCGGAAAATGCCGATAAAAGCTCAAATTCCTTTGAGAGATTACGCTTTGATTTGCCAAGGGTTTTTGGAATACAGTCTACTATTTCCATTTCCTCCTCGGTAATAATTCCGTCTTCTGTTTTTACCGGAGGAACAGTATCCCGTGTTGCACCAAGAATAAAAAGTGCCTTTATCCTGCCGCCGTTTCTGTGGCCTGCGTCACTTACGGATACACCGTTTGTAACGGTAGGAATTAAGCTTATGTCCGAGCTGTCAATTCCCGCCTTAAAATACTCGCCAAAGGTTTGTCTGTTAATTTTCTCGCCCTCAAGAGATACAACCATCTGGTCAAAAATGTCTATTATAATATTCCATATATGAGTGAGCCTTGCCGCTTCATTTTCGTCACCGGCTTTTTCAAGCTCATCAATTTTCACACAAATTTTCTCAAAAAGGTTTATATCCAAAAGCAAGTCAAAAAAGGCCGAGACATGCTCTTTTACTGTTTTCCTGCCCTTGGACGCGTCATAGTATTTTAAAAGTGGCTCTGCAAAAATAGTGCGCAGTCTAAGGAGACGTCCGTCATCCTCTACATACTTTACTTTTTTGCCCATTGCCTCGTCAAACACGCCCTGTGCGTGACTTTCAAAGTACTTGTCCTCTCCCCACATGCTTCCACGTATGTTTTTCTTTGTTGCAAAATCGGCAAGATAGTCTGCATCATCAGGGGTATCAAAAACATAGCCTGTTTTCAGGTATCTCTTTACAGACAAAAGAGGAAAGCTTTTCTTGTCCGTTATATCAAACACACAGGTAAGGAGTATTGATACAGATGTGTTTGAAAGAGGCATTTTGTAGTCAGAAAAATATGGTATTTTACATCTTTCAAAAACGGCTTCTATACATGATACATACTTTTCAGGATTTCCGCAAAGGACAGAAATATCAGAAAAGTCATATCCCCTGTCACAGACAAGGTCAAGGATATCCATTGCCGCCGCTTCCGTTTCCTCGTATACATCATCTGCACAGGATATTTTTATGCCCTCAAAGGAATGGGGATATTCTTCTTCACGTCTGTCATAAGTAGTGCATAAAAATGAGATTGCAGGGTTAATCCTGTCACTTAAAGCTGCCTCTTCCTCTGTAAATGGCAAATTTCCCGTAATACACATTTTTTTGAGAGTGTCACACAAAAGCTCCGGCACGTACCCTCCGTCATCAGGCTCCCCGCTTGAAACAGGCAGAAAAAACCTTACATCTGCCCCTTGCTCAAGATACGCTTTTATAACATTTAGCTGGGCGGTTACAAGCTCTGCAAACCCGTCTATCCATATGACAGTATCGCTCATTCCTTGCTCTTTTATGTTCTGTGCAAGAGTACCAAGAAGGTCTTCCTCGTCTGTATACCCTTTTTCCGTAAATATCTTTATATATTCTCCGTAAATAAGAATAAGGCTTTCAAGCTTTTTACGGGTTGTATCGTGAGTTATACCTTCTGTAGCTTTTTTTAATTCATCAGGTGATATACAAAATCTTTTCCAGTCATAAATTACGTCAAGAACACTTCCTGTAAATCCGTTTCTTTCCCTTGCACCCCAAAAAACAGAGGTTTCATCAATACACCTGTTTATAATACTTTGAAGAAGCATTTGCTTTCCTACAGTTGACAGCGTATTGTCCGTGCCTCCAAGCTTGCGCAAAAGTCTGCTAAAGGTAAGTACCTCTATGCCTCCAAGTCCCACACCACCAAAGGTATCACATATAAGCTTTTCCGCATTATAAGAAAACCTGTCGGGCACCATAAGAATAAGCTCACGGTTTTTTTCTTCCGCCAGGCAATTTTCCATTTCTTTAAGATAAATTTCTGCCGCTGTAGCTGTAAGCTTTGTGCGAATAATCCTAAGTGGCATAAGTCTCACGCCTTTCTAAAAGCAAATAGGAATAACATCGTCTGTAACATCTGACATTACAGAGCCGATTACTTTTCTTCTTCCTCTTTTTTCAAATATATGGCAAACACCTGTTTTCCTGTCTGCACATACAAAAGAAGACGCATTCTTTTTGAGTCCGTAGCTTGCCATATATGTACGTCCGTCCAAAGTTATACAGAACAAGTCCTTTGTATCAACGGAAATACCAAACCTTATCTCTACCTTACCGTAGCATTTTTCTGGACCGTACTTACCCATAACAGTTTTTCCTGCACAGAAGCACCCCATAACATGTGAAAATCTGTCGCCCTTAAACACATGGACAGCCGGCATTTCAAGTGCGCTGGCAAGAGTCATTATGGTATCAAAGCCGGGACGATAGTTACCTGTTTCTATTTTGGAAACAAGATAGCGTGACATGCCCGATACCTTTGCAAGCTGCTCCTGTGTCATGTTTTTTTCTTTCCTGTATATTTTTACTCTTTCTCCAAAAGAGGTATTATCGTCAATTAGTATAAGTCCCAAATCATAAACCCTCTTCTTTAAATTTATTACTTATTCCTGCAAACTCCTCTAAGGAAAGTGTTTCTCCCCGCCTTTTAGAGTCAATTCCCACTTCATCAAGAAGCTCTGAAATCCTTGCCTTATCTCCCCCAAAGCTGCCGGAAAGACAGTTAAGAAGTGTTTTTCTTCGCTGCGAAAACGCCGCCTTTACCACATTGAAGAACAATTTTTCATCAAGAAGCTCTACGGGAGGATGTTTTCTTATTTTCATAAGAACAACTGCCGAGTCCACCTTTGGTGCGGGAACAAAGCAGCCTGCAGGTACTTTTGTTATAATTTCCGCCTCTGTAAAATATGAGCAGAGGACACTTATTGCGCCGCAATCCTTATCTCCCGGACATGCACACAGCCTCTGGGCCACTTCCTTTTGCACCATAACAACCATGTTTTCAAGAGGAAGTCTGCTCTCAAGAACGTTTGTTATAATAGGCGTTGTAATGTAATAGGGGAGGTTTGCCGCAAGAGAAACCGTTCTGTCACCAAACTCCTCCTCTATAAGCTTTTTCATGTCCATCTTCATACAGTCGCCCGAAATAATTTTTACATTACTGTGCTCCGCCAGGGTGTAGCCAAGCACCTCCGGAAGATTTTTGTCAATCTCAATTGCAACCACCTTTTCGAAGTGCTTTGCCAGTGCGTCTGTAAGAGTGCCAAAGCCGGGACCGATTTCTATTATTCCCTCAGAGCCATGTGCACTTTGGCATATTTCAGAAAGAACCTTCTTTGATGTGAGAAAGTTCTGTCCGTAGGCCTTCTTAAATTCAAAGCCAAATTTTCTTTTTATATCTTTTATTACTGCAGGGTCTGTCAGAACCATGTGTGTAAATCCTCTCTTTATATAAGCAATAAGGGGTTTTTGGGATGAGGAAGAATACCCCTTTTATACGCTTCTTCGTTTGCAAGTATCCGCTTTCCGTTTTCCTCTATAAGTCTTACATACTCTTTACCGAAATGCTTTTCAAGGTTTTCATATGCCTGGGGAATTGTATTGTTACGTCCCGTAAGACCGTGCATGTCGCTTCCGAGAATATGTATTCTTCCTTTTTTAAACAGCTTCAAGGCGTTTCTTCTACCCTTGTAGGTTCTGAAAACATATGAATTAACCTGGTATACAGGCTGAAGCTCATCTATTGCCCTGAACCACTTGGCAGGTCTTCGAAGATACCTGTCTATATGCGCCATGACCGGGCGTATACCCCGAAGTGAAAGCTTATACAGGCTCTCTATCATCCATTCCTTCCACGGGCCTGCCGGCATTTCAACCAGCATATAGTTTGTCCCTTCTATACAAAGCTCATCAACTCTTTCAAAATCCGTAAAGTCGGAGCTTAAATTTGCCTCTGCCGCTATTCTCATTTCAGGGACCTTGTGGCCCTTGCATGCTTCTTTAAGCTCTATATATTTTCTTTCCCGTCTTCTTAGAAAGTCGTTCATTTTTACTTCTTCACGGGGATAAAAATGAGGGGACAGAATAATTGTTTCAGTCCCTTTTTCATATGCGTCTTCGAGCATTTTAATTGCAATATCCAGTGAGCTTGCGCCGTCATCAATATGCTGCAGAATATGTGTATGAAAATCAAGCATACATTTCATCTCCTTACAGGGTATCAGATTTCAAAATTGTACTGTTTTTCGCCCATAGCCTTTTTTCTTCTGACGGGGCGTTTTCTTATATCGTACTCATAGTCGCCGCAGGCTTCACCATGCAAGGGCCGATATTCCTTTTTTCTTGTACAATACATATAATCCCGCAGACCCTTTGCATCTGTTTTGTAAAGGCAGTACGCACAAATTTTTTCTGTCTTGTCTGAGTACATTTTAAACAGCCCTCCCATTTGGTTATTTCTCTCTAAATTATACCACAAAAATAAAGTTTAAGTCAATACCAATTACCATTATAGGTAAAGTTTTTAATAAATAGTAATTTAACTGCCAAAACTTTGTGATATTTATGCTTGATTTTCCTGTTGTTTTGTTATATAATGTAGGGGTAGTTTATTTTGTTCGGAGGGAGCTTATGACAAACACATACGAAAGCCCGCTCAATACACGGTATGCATCAAAGGAAATGCAATACATATTTTCTCCTGATAAAAAGTTCTCAACCTGGAGAAAGTTATGGATTGCTCTTGCAGAAAGTGAAAAAGAGCTTGGTCTTCCAATAACAGACGAACAGCTTGAAGAAATGCGGCAGCATGCAGAGGACATTAACTATGACGTGGCAAAGGAAAGAGAACGCCAGGTGCGTCATGATGTTATGAGCCATGTTTATGCATAC
>CAZWCO010000113.1:0-5207 GCA_964632665.1 uncultured Lachnospiraceae bacterium
AATTGTTAAGTGATACTGCCACTTAACGATCTGGACTTTTTTTACATCCCCTTTTATTGACTGGCTTGAGTAGATGTGATATAATAATCAAGTAAATTTTGTTTTATAAATGAGGAGTGTAAAAATGCGTAAATTCCGGTTGTGTATAAAAAGATTGTTTGACGTATGTTCTTCGTTTGCTTTAATGTTGGCACTAATAGTAATTCCTGTTTTAATAGTAATTCCTATAATGATAAAACTTACATCAAAAGGGCCTGCAGTTTTTACTCAGGAAAGAGTTGGAAAAGACGGTAAGGTGTTTAAGATATATAAATTCAGAACTATGCTTATTCCTGAAGAAAGCTATGACAATGAAGGTAATCCGTTGGAGCCTGTACAGCGTATTACAAAGGTAGGAAAATTATTAAGAAAAACAAGTCTTGATGAGCTTATGCAACTATTTAACGTTATGAACGGAACAATGAGTGTTATTGGTCCAAGACCAACACTTCCTTATCAGGTAGAGAATTATACTGAGGAACAAAAACGTCGACATGAAATGCGTCCCGGAATTACGGGTCTTGCTCAGATTAACGGAAGAAATGACCTCAGCTGGACAGAGAAAATAGAATATGATATTACATATATAGATAATTTCAGTCTATGGCTGGATATTAAAATTCTATTTAAAAGCGTTCTTACAGTACTAAAAAAAGATGGCATAGAGTTTACAAAAAATGATGTTATAAACTCAAAGAAGGATATGGTTACGAAATAAGAAAAAAAGGAGGTTTTTTTATAGTGAAAGCACTAGTTTTATGTGCCGGAATACCTCAGGTACAGTTGGTTAAGGAGCTTAAAAGCAGAGGTGTTTATACAATCCTTGCAGATATGAATGAAAAGGCACCGGCTGTCAAATTTGCAGACAAATTTTATCCGGTTTCAACTCTGGACCTGGACGGAATAAGAAATCTTGCAAAAGAAGAAAATGTAAATTTTGTAATAAGTGTATGCGCAGACCAGATGCTTCTTGTGGCAGCACAGGTTTGTGAAGAATTGGGGCTTCCATGTTATATAGATTACGAGACTGCAAAAAATGTTTCAAGTAAAGAATATATGAAACGCATTTTTGTGGAAAACGATATTCCTACATCAAAGCATGTAATTCTTAAAAAGCTTGACAGAGAAAGTATAAAACATCTTGAATATCCGATTATTGTGAAACCTGTTGACTGCTACAGCTCAAAAGGTGTTAAAAAGGTTATGAATTATGAGGAATTAGAGCCTGCGTTTGAAGCTGCAGTTGCATTCAGCCGTACAGGTACTGCCGTAGTTGAAGAGTTTGTTGAGGGCAGAGAGCTTACTGTAGACGCTTACATAGAAAATGGAAAGGCAAATATACTTTGTATTTCAGAGCTTTATAAAATACCCGGTAATAACAAATTTGTAATCTATCGTTCCAACTGCCCTGCAATTATAACAGACAATGTTATGAAGCTTGTGGAAAACACTGTACAAAAAATTGCAAATGCGTTTAATCTTAAAGACACGCCCTTGCTTATGCAATCAATTACTAATGGAAAAGACAAGCTGAGTGTGGTGGAGTTCTGTGCAAGAACAGGTGGAGGTATTAAATTTAGACAAATAAAGAACATGGCGGGATTTGATGTGGTAAAAGCCGTAGTTGATCTTACGCTGGGAGAAAAGCCACACGTTGAAAAGAAAGAAAACGTAAAATACATAATCAATGAATTTTTATATTGTAATCCCGGTGTGCTTGACCATGCGGAAGGTTTCGGGGAGTTGCTAAGTGATGGCGTTATAAAGGAATATTTTGAATTGAAAGCCAAGGGCGCAGAATTTGGAGAGATTCAAAGCAGCGGAAACCGTGTAGCGGTCTATACGGTTGAGGATGAAGATATAGATAATCTTATAAAGAAGCATCAGGAGGCTGCTAAGCGTGTAAGAGCAATAAGCGTGGACGGAAAAGATATTATCAGACATGATTTGTGTGAAAATCTCAATCTCAATATGTGACAGGGGTGTAATTTATGAATATACTGTTTGTATCAATAAGCGGAATGTCTCATTTATCAGGACATTCAATCTCCCTTGACCTTATTCATGAACTAAAGAAGAAAGAGCATAACATATATGTTATTTGCTCCAATGAACGCTGTAACGATCAGGCCACCTCACTGCACGAAGAAAACGGCTGTAAGATATTGCGTGTCAAAACAGGGAATAATAAAAATACTAATCTTATCGAAAAAGGTATTTCCAATCTTATGATGCCTTATCAGTATATCTCTGCAATCAAGAAATATTACAGTGATGTGAAATTTGATTTGGTTATGTATCCGACTCCCCCGGTTACGAACGTAAAAACAGTTAAATACATAAAAAAACGTGACGGTGCAAAGAGCTATTTGTTGCTAAAGGACATCTTTCCTCAAAATGCCGTTGATATTGGTATGATGACAAAAAGCGGCCTCAAATCAGTTATATATAAAATGTTCAGAAAAAAAGAAGAAGAGCTGTATAAAGCTTCTGATTACATAGGCTGCATGAGCGGGGCAAATGTGGATTATCTTTTGAAGCACAATCCGTATATAAACCCTGATAAAGTCCATATAAATCCTAACAGTATAGAGGTAGAGGAATATACAAAGGATTATGAGGCAATAGCAGAAATAAAGGTAAAATACAACATTCCCGAAAATGCAACTACGTTCATTTATGGGGGGAATCTTGGAAGACCACAGGGTATACCATTTCTTATAGACTGTCTTAGAGCAAATGCAAACAAGACAGACAGATTTTTTGTTATCTGCGGCGGCGGTACAGAGTATGACAAGCTAAAAAAATATGTGGATGATGAAAAGCCCGCTAATGTGCTACTAATAAACAGATTACCAAAAGAGGAATACGAAATTTTTGTAAAGGCATTTGATGTAGGCCTAATATTCCTTGACCATCGCTTTACAATCCCTAATTTTCCGTCAAGACTTCTTAGTTATATGCAAAGCAGAATGCCTGTCCTTGCATGCACAGACCCTAATACTGATGTAGGAAAAGTAATAGTTGAAGGCGGATTTGGTTGGTGGTGCGAAAGTAACAGCGTAGAAAAGTTTACCCAGGCCGTAGACCTTGCAACAAAGGAAAACCTTGAACAAATGGGTGATATAGGTTATGATTATCTGAAAGCTCACTACACAGCGAAACAGGGAGCAGATATCATATGCAATCTTATGGAAGACAAAATATTGGAATATTCAAAGTAACAAAAAAACAAGTGAGCGATTGCTCACTTGTTTTTGCTTAGTTAATTGAAAATGTAAGGACACCCTCTGCGATTTCTGCATTTAGTCCAACTATTTCTGTGAAGAATGACATTGGAACATGTGTGATGCCTGTTCCGTCAACACATGCACATACAGGAGCCTGCCCGAGAGATACAGGAGCCATTCTGCCAACTGTGTAGGAGTCTTCGCCAATTGCAAATGTGAACTTGCCGCTGTTAATCATAACGCTTCTTAGCTCTCCGTCCCATTCAACTGTAAATCCAAGAGCCTCCAGAACTGAGCGAACAGGAATCATACCCTCTGCGCCCTCTGCCTCTACATAGTCAAATTCCTTTTCTCCGGCAACTATCTTTGAAAAGCTCTCTTCCTCAGCCGGAATTTCCTGTGCTTTGTTTAAAACTATAACCTTTGAAGGTACTGTCTGTGCCGGAAGGCTGTGCTGTACAAAGTCATATATTACTATAAGGTCTTGTCCGTCAAGGTTTCCGTCAAAGAACTCACGGCTGAGCTTTATAATTTCTGTCTCGTCAGCAACTGAAATAGCCAGACTTCCGCCCTGGTTCATGTACATGCCAAACTCGTCTTCGCCGCTTTTCACAAAATTGTCAACAAGTACTGTGCTTGCAGACTCTGTAGCCTTTACAATAACTGTTGGTGAGTATTGTGCCGGAAGTGAAAGAAGCATTGGCGTATCTTCTCTTACATAAAGTGTAACTGTGTCGCCTTCTTTAAGCTCTGTCATTTCGCCGTCATTTGTAATTGAAAGCTGAAGATGATTTTTGTTTATAATAATTTCCTCGCCAGCCTCTGTTTCAGCTAAGAAAATATCTTCTTCGGCACCTGTAAGCTTACATTCTATTGTTATGTACGCAGCATGCTTTTCTTCTTGTATGGTTTCAATAACCTCTTCGGAGATAAGCATTATATCGTGAGCCTCTTCTGCAAAAGCTGTACTAAGAGATAGTGCTGTTGCTCCTGTAAGTATTAGTGATAATAATTTTTTGTTCATAAAAACACCTCTTTTTTAAAAATTTTTTAAGCAATTTTCTTGCCCTTCGTATATAATACTTTTAAAAAATGCAAAAGGTTGCAAAAAATAATAAAAAATTTTTTTTAGGTTATAATATTTTAAGAACGATATGTTCATATAGCCAAAAGAAAGGAACTCAATATAATGAAAAAAATAAGACTTTTAATTTCAACAGCAGTTCTTGCCCTTGTCCTTGCTTCATGCTCAGCACAGGAGAACCACGAAAATACTACTCAGACACAGAGGCCGGAGGGATCACCGACTGCAACTGATACAGTAGCAGGTGACTTAGGCGATGCAGCGGGTGACGTGGCGCGTGGTGTGGCAAATGGTGTTGATGAGGTTGGAAATGCCGCAAGAAATGTAGGCAACAAGGTTGCAGACTCCATGAGATAAGGGACAAAAGCGTGGGACTGCCCTACTAAATTCGGCAGGTCCCATGCTTTTAATTTAAGACAGATTATACAAATCATGAAAAAACAGTTGACAAAGACGGCGTGTTGGGTATATAATGTAGAAAGCACAAAATCTGTGCTTTATTTTGGAAATTTTTATGAAGGAGAAATACTATGAAGCGCACAGCGGTATACAACGGAAAATTAATGCCAGATACAAATTCCTATGGTACTTCTGTTTGCTGTTGTATTTATTACTTAACTCTTTCCGGCTTATGCAAAGCATGATTGTTTTCATTTTTGCAAAAGCCGTTTTTTTTAGGAAACATAAAAGAAATCTTTAGGCAAATAGAGAACGCTTAACACAGGAGGAATTAATCGTGGCAAAAAGAAAAGACATCAAAAAAATTCTAATTATCGGTTCAGGCCCTATCATAATCGGTCAGGCTGCAGAGTTTGACTATGCAGGCACACAGGCTTGCCTTGCTCTTAAGGAGG
>CAZWCO010000114.1:0-5200 GCA_964632665.1 uncultured Lachnospiraceae bacterium
GGTGCGTCCGATGATATCGCGGCAGGTCAAAGTACCTTTATGGTTGAAATGTCGGAGGTTGCACACATCTTAAACGAGGCAACAGACCGCTCGCTCATTATCCTTGATGAAATCGGCAGGGGAACAAGCACCTATGACGGTCTTTCAATTGCCTGGAGTGTTATTGAGTACATCCACAACAAAAAGAAGATAGGCGCAAAAACACTTTTTGCAACGCACTATCATGAGCTTACGCAGCTTGAGGAAACCTTTGAAGGAGTAAAAAATTATAACATTGCCGTAAAAAAATACGGAGATGACATAACCTTCCTTCGCAAAATTGTTCCCGGCGGTGCAGACCAAAGCTACGGAATAGAGGTTGCAAAGCTTGCGGGAGTTCCGGACCCTGTTATAAAACGTGCAAAAGATATTCTCAATTCCATCGAGAATGATGAGTGTGTTGGCGTTAATATAAAAGCTAAAGCAAAAAATGAAACATCACCTCAAATGGACTTTGGTGAAAGTGAAGCTATAAAGCTGGCAGAAGAGCTTAAGAAAATTGACGCAACCACCTTCACGCCAATAGAGGCCATGAACAAGCTTTATGAATTATCTCAAAAGGCAAAAGAATTAATTTGAAAGGATAGATAATAAATGAAAAAATTTGTTTTAGGAATATGTGCTCTCGCAATGGTTCTTACGGGCTGTTCCAAAAGCGGAGATGTAATGATGAAGGTAGGCGATGTAGAAGTAAAAAATGAGTATATACGCTACTTTGAAGATGTGTTCAACGGTGAAACCGGCGGAACCGTATCCGATGAAATCACCGAAAGAGCAAAAGAAACTGCCATGATGTACGCAGAATTCGGTGCTCTTGGTCATGCCATGAAGCTTGATGTAAAGGAAGAATATGACAAGCTTATAGCCGACATTACCGGTTCTATGGGAAGTGTAAAAGAAATTAGGGAGAGACTTGGAATTTCAAACGAGCTTTTCGAATTTGTAATGTACGGTGATGCATACAGAAATATTTTAATAGAACAATGTAAAACTGAGAATAATATTTCCGAAGAAGCAATCGACACATACTTTAAGGAAAATTATTGGCGAGCAAAGCATCTTTTGCTCACAACTCAAGATAAAACAGAGGAAGAACAGAGCGCGATAAAAGTGCAAATAGAAGATTTGTACAAACAGGTTAAGAACGGTGCGAATTTTGATAAGCTCATAGAGGAGTACAACGAAGATCCCGGCGTTGCGACCAGCCCGGACGGATATGTGTTTACCAAAGGGAAAATGGTTCAGGAATTTGAAAAAGGTGTAAGCGGCATAGAAATCGGCGAATATAATCTTGTAAGAACAGCTTACGGATACCATATCGTAAAAAGACTTGCCCTTGACGAAACTCCGGAAAAATATGAAGAATTTAAAGAGAGCGTAATGGAAGAAATCACACAAGCACTCGTTTCTGACTTGTTCAGTGAATATTTAGAGACAAAAATAAAAGAGTATGATATACAAACAATTGATTACACTATCGATAAGTAATAAAATTAATGGAATGGAGAAACTATGAAAAACGAAAATTTTAAACCATATATTCCGGCAGAAAAGATAACACCGGAAATAACAGTTTCATCGATAATTATAGGCGTTATTCTTGCAATAGTTTTCGGTGCGGCAAATGCGTATCTGGGGCTCCGGGTAGGACTTACTGTTTCTGCGTCAATCCCTGCGGCAGTAATTTCAATGGGAATTTACAAGGTTTTACTTCGCAGAAACTCTATACTTGAAAGCAACCTTGTACAAACAACAGGCTCTGCCGGTGAGTCACTGGCAGCAGGTGCAATATTTACAATTCCGGCGCTTTTCCTTTGGGCTGCAGAGGGTAAAATGGCAAAGCCTGATATAATTGAAATTACATTAATTGCTCTCATAGGCGGACTTTTAGGTGTGTTCTTTATGGTACCTCTCAGAAACGCGCTTATTGTAAAGGAGCATGGTACACTTCCTTATCCGGAGGGAACAGCCTGTGCAAAGGTACTCCTTGCAGGAGAAAATGAGGGAGCTGGCGCATCCTCAGTGTTTGCCGGAATGGGCGTTGCGGCTGTGTTTAAGTTTATTATAGACGGATTAAAGCTAGTTGCAGGAGAGGTTACCTTTGCTGTCAAGGGCTTTGCCGGAGCAATTGGCACACAAATATACCCTGCGGTTATGAGTGTTGGATTTATATGCGGTCCAAGAATTTCATCATATATGTTTGCCGGTGGTGTTCTTAGCTGGCTTGTACTTATACCGATGATAGTTATGTTTGGAGAAAGCATTATAATGTACCCCGGTACAGAAACAATCGGTGCAATGTACGAGGCAGGTGGAGCGAGTGCTATATGGAGCTCATATATAAGATATATTGGCGCAGGTGCACTTGCGTCAGGTGGTATAATCAGCCTTATCAAGTCACTTCCTTTGATTATTCAGACATTTAAAGGTGCTGTTGTAAGCATTTCAAAAGCAGGACAAGTCGGAAATGCAAGAACAGACCGCGATATAAACCTCAAAGTAGTAATCGGCGTAATAGCTGTATTAACCTTTCTTGTATGGATTATTCCTGCAATTCCTGTTTCACCTCTTGGTGCTGTCATGGTTGTAATTTTCGGATTTTTCTTTGCAACTGTGTCTTCACGTATGGTGGGACTTGTGGGCAGCAGTAACAACCCTGTATCAGGAATGGCAATTGCTACACTTCTTATATCCACCCTAATACTCAAAATCACAGGCGCAGACGGAATAGGCGGCATGATTTGCGCAATCGCTATCGGCTCAATAATTTGTATCGTATCAGCAATCGCAGGTGATACATCTCAGGACCTTAAGACAGGCTTTTTGCTTGGTGCAACACCTTACAAGCAGCAAATAGGAGAAATTATCGGCGTTGTAGCATCTGCTCTTGCAATCGGTGGAACAATGTACCTTCTTGACAGTGCATGGGGCTTTGGTACAGAGGAGCTTGCAGCACCACAGGCAACACTTATGAAAATGATTGTAGAGGGTGTTATGGAAAATAACCTTTCGTGGCCCTTGGTGTTCGTTGGTGTGTTCATTTCCGTTGTAGTTGAAATGCTTGGTATTCCTGTACTTCCTTTTGCAATTGGAATATACCTTCCTGTACAGCTAAATGCTTGTATTATGGTAGGCGGACTTGTACGTCTTTTAATCAGCAAGCTTAAGAAGGATGAAGAAACAAAAGAAGAATATGCAAACAACGGAATACTTTTCTGCTCAGGTATGATAGCGGGAGAGGGACTTGTAGGTATAGCGCTTGCACTTATAGCTGTGTTCGGTATTGGCTCTTATATAGACCTTTCGGGACTTATAAATCTTCCGGAACCTGTAATGAATGTAGCATCGCTTGTTGTGTTTGGCCTTATAATTCTCAGCCTTATAAAATTCTCTGTACGGAAGAAGAAATAAAATGAAAAAGGACAAAAATTATCTTGACAATATTCCTGTCCGTAGCACTAAAATAGAATGGAACGTAGACGATACAGGAGCCGTAACACTTGAAATTGAAAATAAAGGCATATTTAACCGTATTGCCCAAAAGCTTTTTAAAAAGCCCCCTGTCAGCTATGTCCACCTTGATGAAACAGGCAGCTTTGTGTGGCCTCTTATTGACGGGGAAAAAGATATAACTGCTCTTGGCAAAATGGTTGATGAGAAGTTTGGCGAAAAAGCACAGCCTCTTTATGAGCGGCTTGCAAAATATTTTCAAATTTTGGAAAGCTACGGCTTTGTCACTATGAAAAATAAATAAAAAAGCACATAAGTACACATATTAACATTATAAGGAGATGTTAATATGTGTACTTCTTTTTGCGCAAGCTTTGGTGACAGGTACTTTGGGAGAAATCTTGATGTAGAGTATTCTTATGGCGAAAGTGTTGTAATCCTGCCAAGAAATTGTGAGTTTTCTTTCAGAAAAGTAAATCCTGTCAAAAACCCTTATGCAATAATGGGAATGGCAAAGGTAGTGGACGGTGTGCCCTTGTTTTTTGATGCTTTTAATGAAAAGGGTCTTGCCATGGCAGGCCTTGCTTTTGCCGGCAATGCAGAATATAAGCCTGTAAAAGAGGGCGCTGACAATGTAGCGCCTTTTGAGCTTATACCATGGATTTTGCTTCAATGTAAAAACATTGACGAAACAAAACGTCTGCTTAAGGGAACAAATGTTGCAGATATAAGCTTTAGTAAGAATTTGCCCTTGTCCCCCCTGCATTTCATGATTAGTGATAACACCGGTTCAATAGTTGTTGAATGTGTTAAGGAGGGGGTTATGGTATATGATAATGCTGTTGAAATACTAACCAATAATCCGCCATTTCCAATGCAGCTTTTTAATCTTAACAACTATATGTCCCTTTCCCCTGATCCTCCGGAAAATCATTTTAATAAAAATATCAGCTTTGACATTTACAGCAGAGGAATGGGTGCGGTGGGACTCCCGGGAGATTTATCATCACAGTCAAGATTTGTAAAGGCGGCTTTTACAAAGGCAAATTCTTATATTCCCCAAAAAACTGAAAATACAGCCGTAAGCCAGTGTTTTCATATTCTCGGTAGCGTGTATCAGCAAAAGGGTTGTGTTTGTCTGGATAAAGATGTGTATGAGTATACGGAATATTCTTCCTGTTGTAATTTAAGCCGAGGTATTTATTATTACACAACGTATGATAACAGTTGTATCACAAGTATACACATGCATAAGGAAAATCTTGACCATGACAGAATAATTGAATTTCAGCTTATAAGAGATAACAGGATTTTAAACCTGAATTAATAATTTTGGTAAATATGCAGAAAATATAAGGGACATAAAAAAATAATTTTGTCACAGCAGGTTGTAATTTTTTTGTTTAAATACTTGATAACCGGCGTATTTTGTGATAATATATCTATATTGGTAAAAAATGCACAGGGAGGAATATATATGGATAATAACAAACGTCCTGAAACAATGGCGCGTATAAACACAAAAGAACTTGCAGACGCTTTTATCGATCAGCAGGTTAAGGAAATTTGTGAGCAGGTTGGAGATAAGAAGGTTCTTCTTGCCCTTTCAGGCGGTGTTGACTCTTCGGTTGTTGCAGCACTTCTCATTAAAGCAATCGGCAAGCAGCTTGTATGTGTTCATGTTAACCATGGTCTGATGCGGCAGGGAGCG
>CAZWCO010000115.1:0-5194 GCA_964632665.1 uncultured Lachnospiraceae bacterium
AAATTGTTAAGTGATACTGCCACTTAACGATCTGGACTTTTTTTACATCCCCATTGTCGGTCAAGGGAATTAAATCCTTGCACCTTTGTACATATTCAGCGTTTGGCAACAATCACCTGCACTCCCTGACTACGAATGTTTTCTATTATGTCCGCAGGGGTTTTGTCATCGGTTATCACGATATCTATATCGGAAAAATCGCACATCTTATAAAATCCTTTATGGTTGAATTTGCTGTGGTCCACCAAAAGAATTGTTGTATCTGCCATTTTGAGATAGCGGCGCTTCAACTCGTTTATGCCAAGCTCATTTGTTGTAATACCTTCTTTGGGGTCTGCGCCGTCTGTACTGCTTATAAACAAATCCAGATTACCAATGCTCGATAAAAATTCCTTGGCGTATGTACCCCCCGAGGTGCCATCAGGAGTCAAAAACCCACCCATCATGTATATGCGATTTCCTGAAGATAAAGTAAGATTTGCATTATGGGTATCGCTGCAAATAATGGTAAGACCTTTTTTTGACGAAAGCCTTGAACATAGCTCCGAAACGGTAGAGCCTGAATCAAAGGCAACGGTACAGTTGTTTGGGATATATTGAAGAGCTTCCAAAGCAATGGAAACTTTGTCCTCGTGATAACTGTTAAGACGAGCAGACAGCGGTTGTGCCAGATTTGTAATGGAATCTATTAATTCTGCACCACCATATGTTTTTCTAAGTATATGTTGTTTTTCCAGCTGATCAAGGTCTCGGCGAATGGTTGCCAGTGAAACATCAAAACGCTCTGCTAAATCTTGAGCGATGACAACCTTTTCACGTCCTAAAAGCTGGACAATTTCTTTTTGACGGTTTCTTTTCATAATTACACTCCAAATTAAGCGGGCAATATGCCAACATTATTTTATCTTTTAGGAAATTACTACTTTTAAGTTGTAATTTCCTAAATTACAAAAAAGATTTCCTTTTTGCCCCCAAGATTGGGGGTTAGGGGGCTGAAGATTTTTAAATCTTTTTTACATTACAACTATTATACTCCAATTTGTAGCTAATTTCAATAAAAAACGTAAAAATATTAACATTTTGCAAGAAAAATATCTTATTGTTGCAAAAGTTAATAAAAATGTTGACAAAACATACACAACATGATATAATCAAAATAACGTAATTTATTATAAAAATACGAAAAATACATTTGGATGGGGGATTGAATATGAAAGAATACATTTGCGATGTAGCTGTTGTGGGCGCAGGCCCTGCAGGTCTTGCGGCAGCAATATCAGCAAAGGAAAACGGAGCAAAGAATGTTATAATTATAGAGCATCCATTCGTGACAAGGAAATGGAGCGCATAAGCGCCTTGTATCCTGATATGACAGTCACATCGGCATATACTTATAATCTGGAAGTAAACGTTCCTGATGCCACAAAGGGTATTGGACTTGTGAAGCTGGGTAAGATTCTTGGAATTTCAAGAGAGCAAATTATCGCCTTTGGTGATGGCGAAAACGATTTGAGTATGCTTCAATGTGCCGGAATTGGCTACGCTATGGCAAACGCACCTGACTCTGTCAAAGCACAGGCAGACAGAATTGCCCCTCCAAATACGGAGGATGGTGTGGCACAGGTTCTTACAGAACTGTTTCTGTAATATCCCTTGATGTTGACAAACAATCTGATAAGTGATATAATATTTCTAATGTAAAGGGGAGGTTTAATGTGAAGCTTATTATTGATTTTGGAGATGAACTGATTACGCAGAATCAGGAAAATAATCTGCGTATGATAAAGGAAGCCGGATTTGACGGTGTAGACTATGATATAATGGACTGGCAAGCACGAGATGATTATAAGACTATTGCCAAAGAAATCAGGGCAATGCTTGATGATATAGGACTTTGTTGTCCTCAGGCCCACGCCACACACAATTTTACCTATGGTGGTGCAATGGATTTTTCAAATCCTCAATACAAAGAGAATTTTCACGCCATTGAATTTGCTAAAATACTTGGAGCAGAGCGGTGTGTAATTCATGGCTCGCCTGTTCCCGACGGCCCATTATCAGGTCAGTTTACGGAACATAATTACATATATTACAAAACATTTGAAGAGGAAGCAAAGCGTTGTGGCATATACATTGGTGTAGAAAATTTAAAAAGAGGTATTTTGCCTCGTCCGGAATATGTAAACAGGCTTCTTAATCTGCTTGATTCGCCTGTTTATTATCCCCATGTGGATATCGGTCATTCGGCTTTGGTGGGTATTGAGCCTGATGTATTTATTAAAAAATTAAACTGTTTGCCGGTTCGTGGAATTCACGTCCATGACTTTAATGTACAGACAGACCATATCTTCCCGTACCTTGGCAACTCTGACTGGGACCGCATTGTAAAGGCACTGGTGGACATTGGTTACGAAGGCGATATGTCTATGGAGCTGTTTATGACACGTGGAATGGTAGCTTCCTACAGTGAAGAAATGCTTCCAACAATGTTTAAACTGAGTGCGGAAATTGGTCGCGAGCTTATCAGGCGTATTGAAGAGGAAAGGAGGTCACGGAAATAGCTATGAAACTTTCAATTGATCATGCAGCTATCTGTAAGCTTTACGGTATGGAGAATGGACTCCGGATGATTAAGGAAGTCGGTTTTGACAATATAGATTATGCTTTTTTGCGCTTTGACCGAAAAGAAGTCTTGTTCCCCGAGAACTTTTCTGAAACAATGAAATATACAGCACAGCTTTTAAAAGAAGTTGGTCTTGACTGCAGCCAGACTCACTCTCCTATTCCTGTGTCCTATGGGCCAAAGACAATACATTTTGGCGAAGCCCTTGACCTTTCAAACCCGCATTTTGCGGACATGGTGCACACGTTGGAAGCTACGGCACTTTTAGGTGCAAAGCAAAGTGTGTTCCATGGCTTGGCAGTACCCGAGGGCGGCGGCTCTGAGCAGTATATGGAGTTTAACTATAAGTACTTTAAGGCGCTTGAACCATATGCCAGGGAATACGGAGTTAAAATCGGTATTGAAAATCTTGAAAAGACAAGCGGCAACTTGTACAAGGCCCAGTGGCAAAATGAACTTCTGGAACGTCTTGACTCTCCACAGTTCTATGCTTTGGTGGATTTGGGACACGCTGCAGCAAGTGAAACCACACCCGATGAGCACTTGCGTGCAATTAAGAGAGGGCGTGTACAGGGACTCCATTTCCATGACTTTAACACAGTGGAGGCTCATGTAACTCCCGGCTTAGGCGTAACGGATTGGGATAAGGTGGCAGAGGCACTTGCTGAAATTGGTTATGAGGGTGACTTAACTATGGAGGTTAATACCCACAGAAAGTTCCCGAAATCTCTCATGGGGGCGGCATTTAAGTTTACTGCAGAAGCAGGGAAGGCATTTGTCCGCAAATTCGAAAAGGCAAAGGCGGAACTTAAGTAGAAATCATCATATGCTCTGTCCGAAGCAGTAACCTCTTTGGACAGAGCAATAAGAAAAGGAGAGATTGCAAATGAATATATCCACAGCACTTTATTCACTTGCTCAAAGATTTGGAGATTTTAAGGCTGTAGAAATAGCAAAGGAAATAGGCTTTGATGCTATAGACTATTCCTATTATTCTGATAAGGAGTGTGAAGAAGTTTTAGGTGACGGCTACAGAGAGTATGCCCAAAAGTTAAGAGCTCATCTTGATAAGGTGGGTATAGTATGTAACCAGGCACATGCTCCTATTTCCATTCGTTATACTATGGAAAAAGAAGAATTTGAACAAAAGTATCTCTGGATTGCACGTTCTATAGAATCAGCTGCAATTCTCGGTGCAAAAAGCATAGTTGTACATTCTCTTGTAGTGCCAAACAAGGAAGTTGATTTTGAAGAGTATAATATAGAATACTACAAGAGCTTTATTCCTTACTGTGAGAAGTTTGGTATCCAAATGGCTGTTGAAAATATGTTCAGAAGGGACAGAAAAAGAAATAAAATTGTAAAAAGACTTGGCAGTCCTGAAGAGCTTAATCATATAATCGAGAAAATAAATTCTCCATGGGTTGTAGCCTGCGTAGACACAGGCCACGCATCACTCACCGGTTACGAGCCGGAAGAATTTATTGAGGGTATGAGTGCAGATGTTTTAAAGGCATTGCATATTCAGGATACTGATTATATTGATGACAGACATTATTTGCCTTATACAGGTAAGCTCAATTGGGAAGCAACTATGCGTGCACTAAAAAAGATAGGATATACCGGTGATTTGACTTTTGAGGTGGGAAGATTTTTAGAGGGATTTCCTGATGACCTTTTAATTGAAGCCGCTAAATTTATGTATTTAGTTGGAAAACATCTTGTTTCAATTTATGATGAGGACATAAATTAGAAATGCTGCGGAGGAACAACATGGATATATCAAAAATTACAAATAATAAAAGTGCTATGCACGCAATTTACATAGGATCATTATGCTCCATTACATATCTGGCGGTATATTTTACAAAAAATATATTCGGTGCAGTTTCCCCTAAAATGATTGAATCGGGATTTAACGAAGGCTTCATCGGAAATGCGTCTCTTGTGTATCTTCTTTGCTACGGCATAGGTCAGCTTATCAATGGACGAATCGGGGATAAGGTTAAATCAAGATATATGATAAGTCTCGGACTTTTGTTTTCGGGAATAACAAACTTCATATTTTCGTGGCTTGCACCGGTATCACCTACGGTATCAATTGTCGTTTACGGAATGACGGGATATTTTCTTTCAATGATATATGGCTCAATAACAAAAGTTGTGGCGGAAAATACTGAGCTTGTATATGCTACCAGATGTTCAATGGGATATACATTTGCATCCTTTATCGGAACACCAATGGCGGGTGTGGCGGCAGCAGCACTTACCTGGCAGGGTGTGTTTATGTCAAGCACCGGGGCGCTTGTGACAATGGCAATTATATGCTTTTTAGTATTTATCTTATATGAGAAAAAAGGCATTGTAAAATATAATCAGTTCAAAGTACAGAAAACAGAAAAAGGCGGTAGCATAAAAGTACTTTTGGAGCGTCAGATTATTAAATTTACAATTATATCAATGCTTACGGGCGTTGTAAGAACAACGGTTGTGTTCTGGATGCCCACATACATATCTCAGTATCTTGGATTTTCATCGGAAACCTCAGCAAAAATATTTACTGTTGCAACC
>CAZWCO010000116.1:0-5158 GCA_964632665.1 uncultured Lachnospiraceae bacterium
GCTTATAAATACACAGTTAAAGCCATTGAACGGTCTGTGCATTTTTAAACATCCCATTTTTATTTGCCAAGTTTATCAACTAATGCCTGAATTTTCTGTACAGGATTAAGAAGCTCGCTTATTGTTGAGTCGTGGTTCATTGTGTTTATGAGAAGCGAAATATACTTTGCCATTTCAACCTCGCAGTACCACTCTCTGTCCTTAAGTCCCGGATTTCTGTATACAAGGTTTGTTGTAAATACCTTGTTTATTATGCCATCCTCGTATGCCTTGTCAAACACTTCAAGTCCGTTTGTAAAAAGACCGAAGGTTGTAAATACAAATATACGGTTTGCACCCTTTGACTTGATTTTGCTTGCAACATCAATCATTGATTCACCGCTTGAAATCATATCGTCTACTATAATTACATCCTTACCCTCAAGGTCACGTCCTAAGTATTCGTGAGCTTCTATGGGGTTTTTGCCATCTACGATAACGCTGTAATTTCTTCTTTTGTAGAACATACCAAGGTCAAGCTTAAGTACTGATGAATAGTACATTGACCTTCCCATTCCGCCCTCGTCAGGTGAAATGATTATTGTGTGGTCCTTATCAAGCTTAATGTCCGGCACGGCACGTGTGATTGCTTTAATCATCTGATATGTGGGCTGTACATTGTCAAAGCCTGAAAGAGGAATAGAGTTTGATATACGTGGGTCGTGAGCGTCAAATGTAACAATATTTGATACTCCCATCTTAACAAGCTCCTGAAGCATAATAGCAGCGTCAAGTGACTCACGTGATGTGCGTCTGTGCTGTCTTCCTTCGTAAAGCATTGGCATTACAACAGTAACACGTCTTGCTTTGCCGCCCATAGCTCCGATAATTCTTTTAAGGTCCTGGAAATGGTCATCAGGACTCATGTGATTTTCAAAATCGTACATTTTGTATGTAACGCTGTAATTAAAGATGTCACATATAATATATACGTCATGACCTCTTACTGATTCGTTTATAACACATTTACCCTCGCCTGTTCCAAATCTTGGGCAGGTAACGTGTGTTACATAGCTTTCCTGGTCTTCAAAAGCACGGAAGCTTTTAAGATATCTGTCAATTTTTGCTGTAATGTCCTCCGCACCTCTCATGCTTATGATACTAAGCTCGCCATAAATTGGCGTGTTTTCTAAAGATGTTGGCATATCCGGCACCGTTCCTTCCATAAATCATAAATGCAAAATTCTGCATATATTTTTCCATATAAATACTATAACATATAATTCGACAATTTTCAAGTGATATTTTAAATTAATTACACGTATTTTTTTACTATATTTTGTGCATATTTTTTTATTTTTAACGAAAAATAACAATTTATTCCAATCCACGTGTTTACAAAAAGTTAATAAAATATACGAAGATTATCTGTTGACAAAGAAAGAAAATAGGTTTATAATGAAAGTCAAGGAAAGTCAAAGTTCAAAACGAGGTGATTAATTTGGGAATGAGTGACAGAATAGAAGCTTTTATTCTTCAACTCCTTGCAGGTGAGGATGATTGGATAGAGCTTAAAAGAAACGAGCTTGCATCAACCTTTGAATGTGTACCATCACAGATAAATTATGTAATTTCAACACGCTTTAATCCGTCAAACGGATATGTAACGGAATCACGCCGTGGTGGCGGAGGGTATCTTAGAATTAGAAGAATAAATACCGGCTCCGATTTATATTCCTATATTGCCGGAGTTGAGGACAGTATAGACTTTGGGAAAGCAGCGGCACTTCTTACAACACTTTTACAGCTTGGACTTATAACAAAAAATGAAGCAGGACTTATTGGCGCTGCCGTTTCCGATAAAAGTATAATAATCAGCCAGCCATATAAAAACAGAGTAAGAGCAGAAATTTTAAAAAATACATTATCAAAATTAAGTGAAAGGACGATTGATTAAGATGTTTGATATTTTTGATATTTTTAATAATTCAGATTTTTTTCAAATCCCAACTGTGTATAAAGAAGAAGTGAGGTGTCCCGTTTGCGGCATTACTTATTTAGATTTCAGACGGACAGGAAAGCTTGGCTGTTCCCGGTGTTATGAAACCTTTAGTGCACCTATGTCCCAGGTTTTAAAACAAATCCATCAAAATCCTGTTCATACAGGGAAACTGCCGGGAAACGTAAGCGCAGGGATACTTAAAAAAAGAAAGCTTACAGAGCTTAAAGAAAAGCTTCAGGCAGCAGTAAAGGGAGAAAACTACGAGGAAGCGGCAAGACTCCATAAAGAAATTCTTGAGCTTGAAAAGGGGGTAGCAGAATGATTTGGTATAAGGAACAAAACCCGGAAATCGTTGTAAGTACAAGAATAAGACTTGCAAGAAATTTAAAAGGTATTCCTTTCCCGCACATGTTAAGGGATAAGGAAGCTGCATCAAATAAGATTAAAGACGCTGTCTTCAATTCAGGCTCTACTCTTGCAACAGATTTTGAGGATATTAATCTTGACAAAATGGCTGACGGAGAAAAGCAGAAGCTTTCGGAGGCACATCTTTTAAGCCCTCAAATGCTGGAGGGTACAGACCGTCATTGTCTTATCAACCGTGATAAAACAATGAGCCTTATGATAATGGAAGAAGACCATATACGTGAGCAGGTTATTCTTGGAGGGTATAAGCTTGATGAAGCCTATGAAATTTGTAATAAGGTGGACGATGTCCTTTCTGAAGGTCTTGACTTTGCCTTTGACGAAAGGCTTGGCTATTTAACTGCGTGCCCCACAAATGTAGGAACGGGTATGAGAGCGTCTGTTATGCTGCACCTTCCTGCACTTTCAATGACCGGCAGAATTGACAGGATTGTACAGTCAGCCGGTAACGTTGGAATAGCTGTCAGAGGATATTACGGCGAGGGTTCAAAGGCAGAGGGCTATTTCTATCAGATATCAAACCAGGTAACAATGGGTATAACAGAAAAAGAAATAATAGACAGAGTAAAAAATGTTACGGATCAGATTATTTCCTTTGAGAAAGAGGCAAGGGAAAGCATTTTAAATAACAACAAAACAGAGCTTGAGGACAGGGTGTGGAGAGCCTACGGTACTTTAAAGTATGCAAGGAAAATATCATCAAAAGAGGCAACATCAATGTTAAGCGATGTTTTAACAGGTATAAATATGGGAATAATCAATGCAGAGAATACGGTTACGCCCATGGAGCTGATAGTCAGCACTCAACCGGCAGGTGTGGGAGGAGATATGTCTCCCTATGACAGAGATGTGAAAAGAGCTGAATTTATCAGGAACAATCTTTAAGAAAGGAATGGTTTATTATGCTAAATTCTAATTTTACAGAAAAAGCCCGTGAAGCCATTACACAGGCACATCATGTAGCCTGTGGTATGGGTCACGGGTATATAGGAAGTGAGCACCTTTTGCTTGGACTCATAAAAGAGGGCACAGGCGTTGCGGCAAAGGAGCTTGAAAAAGCAGGAGTAACATATAAAGGTGTAGAGGATGAGGTTTCCCGGATTATCGGTACAGGCTCCGCTGTTCCTGAAAGTACAGAGCTTCCCCTTACTCCAAGAACAAAAAGAATTCTTGAAATGAGCTCATTTGAAGCAAGGAGACTTGGTCATACTTACATTGGAACAGAACATATTCTTATGGCAATAATTCATGATGGAGACGGAGTAGGGGCAAGAATTTTAAGAAGTCTTAATGTAAATACAGGCTCCTTTTATAATAACATAGTAGCATCAATTGACACAGCGGAGGGCGAAAGTATCAATTCGCCTGCCGGAAAAAAATCTGTACCAAATGCAAAAACTCCCTCTCTTGACAAGTTCGGCAGAGATTTCACACAAATGGCAAGGGAGAATAAATTTGACCCTGTAATCGGCAGAAGCGGAGAAATTGACCGTGTTATACAAATACTCTCCCGAAGAACAAAAAACAACCCCTGTCTTATAGGCGAGCCGGGTGTTGGAAAAACAGCTGTTGTAGAGGGTCTTGCTCAGAAAATTGTACTTGGAAATGTGCCTGAGCCTCTTATGAATAAAAGACTTGTATGCCTTGACATTTCAAGCATGATAGCAGGTGCAAAGTACAGAGGTGAGTTTGAGGAAAGGCTTAAAAAGGTTGTAGAGGAAGTAACTGCGGCAAAAGACGTAATACTTTTTATTGATGAAGTCCACACCATAGTAGGAGCCGGAAGTGCAGAGGGGGCAATGGACGCGTCAAATATTTTAAAGCCGTCTCTTGCAAGAGGTGAGCTGCAGCTTATCGGTGCAACAACAATAAACGAATATAAAAAGCATATAGAAAAGGACGCAGCCCTTGAAAGACGTTTCCAGCCTGTGACAGTTGGGGAGCCGACTGTTGAGGAAACAATTGAAATACTAAAGGGAATAAGAGATAAGTACGAGGCACACCACAGCGTAAAAATCACGGATGAGGCAATTGAGGCGGCGGCAAAGCTTTCATACAGATATATAAGTGACAGATTTTTGCCCGACAAGGCAATTGACCTTATAGACGAAACAGCGTCCAAGAAAAGACTTTCAGAGCAAACACCCCCAGAGACGTTAAAAAATCTTGAAAAAAGACTTGAAGCTCTTCTTAACGAGAAGCAGGAGGCAATAACGGCACAGGACTTTGAAAAGGCTGCAAAGCTTCGTGATGAAGAAAAGGAACTTAATGAGAAAATAAATTCACAAAAATCAGAGTGGAAAGACAGTAGCAGCTCCGGTGGGCAGTCAGTAACCGCAGAGGATATTGCAAACATACTTGCTGACTGGACAAATATCCCTGCCGGTAAACTCTCGGAGGGAGAAAATGAAAGACTTAAAAATCTTGAGGACACACTCCATAAAAGAGTTGTAGGTCAGCATGATGCGGTTGTAGCTGTTTCAAAGGCAATAAGACGTGGAAGAGCAGGTCTTAAGGATCCAAAACGACCAATCGGTTCGTTCCTGTTCCTCGGCCCCACAGGCGTAGGAAAAACAGAGCTTTCAAAAGCACTAGCCGAGTGCATGTTCGGCTCCGAGGATGCAATGATAAGAATTGATATGTCGGAGTATATGGAAAAGCACGCCGTGTCAAAGTTCATCGGCTCGCCTCCTGGATATGTAGGCTTTGAAGAGGGCGGTCAGCTTACAGATAAAATAAGGCGCCACCCAT
>CAZWCO010000117.1:0-4954 GCA_964632665.1 uncultured Lachnospiraceae bacterium
ACGAAATTTTAAAGGATGACGCCTTTGGTGCAGATACATGGGAAGCGGCTGAAAGTAAAATTCAACATCAGCTCATGGCTGTGGTTTTAAGCAAAGCAAAAATGAAAGCAGAGGATATAGATTATGTGCTGGCAGGAGACCTTATGAACCAATGCGTTGCCACTCACTATGGAATACGTGACTATAACATACCCTTTATTGGCATGTACGGTGCATGTTCAACCATGACAGAAAGCATGTGTGTTGCATCAATGCTTGTATCCGGCGGCTTTGCAAACAATGCTGCGGCTATGACCTCAAGTCATTTCTGCTCTGCAGAAAAGCAATTCCGTTACCCTCTTGAATATGGCGGACAGCGTGCGCCCTCTGCCCAATGGACTGTGACAGGCGGCGGCTGCGCCATAATTTCAAATGAGCCGTCACCCCTTAAAATTACTCACGTTACAATAGGTAAAATTGTTGACCTTGGAATAACGGATATCAGTAACATGGGAAGCGCCATGGCACCCGCAGCAATTGATACACTTTCTGCTCTTTTTTCAGATACAGGTACAAAGCCTTGCGACTATGACGGAATATTTACAGGCGATCTGGGAGTTGTGGGAAGTGAAATCCTTGTTGAAAAGCTTGGCGAGGACGGATACGATATAAAAATTCAACATAACGACTGCGGCAAAATGATTTTTGACCTTAAAAAGCAGGATGTTCATAGCGGCGGCAGTGGATGCGGATGCATGGGAAGCGTGCTATGCGGACATATTTTAAATGAAATGAAACAAGGTAAATATAACAGGATAATTGCAATAGCAACAGGCGCACTTATGAATCCAACAGTAGTGCTTCAGGGAGAGAGTATACCGGGGATTGCACATGCCATAGTAATAGAAAGGAGTTAAAGCATAATATGGAATATATAAAAGCTTTTATAGTAGGAGGACTCATTTGCGTCATAGGTCAAATCCTGATTGATAGAACAAAGCTAACACCTGCCCGAATCCTTGTAACCTTTGTTATGGCAGGCGCATTTTTGCAGCTGTTTGGCTGGTATGAGCCTCTTGTAAAGTTTGCAGGGTGCGGAGCAACAGTACCTCTTCTGGGATTTGGCTACACCTTATGCAACGGTGTAAAAGAAGCAATAGACAAAACCGGTATGATAGGAATTTTTACAGGAGGTCTTACGGCGGGAGCGGCAGGTATTACTGCGGCGCTTATATTTGGATTTCTTGTTTCGATTATTTTTAAACCTAAATCTAAGAGCTGAAGGCAAGCCTTCAGCTCTTAGATTTATAATATTACTGTGAACTCCACTCCGCCATCTGTATTTTCGGCGATAATGCTTCCTTTATAAAATTCAATTATCTTTTTTGTTATTGCAAGACCAAGTCCAAAATTACCTTTCTTGTCCTTGTACATTTTCTCAAACACCATTTCCACCTTTTTAAGCTTTATTGGCTCTCCGTCATTAAATATAATTGCCCTTATATGTTCATCTTGTTTATTAACCGTTACATGAATTTTTGATTTTGCATAGCGTATCGCATTGTCAATTATATTTTCAAAAGCTACTGTAAGCTTTTCTGAATCGGCTGTTATTTCTGCTTTTTCAATTGAAAGGTCAAATTCTATGTTCTCACGTACATGTCTTAGTCTGCTTACAATATTTGATATAATTTCACCAACGTCCACAATATCGTTTTCTGCCTTGTTTTCAAGCACATAGTCAAGAGTGTTAAGGTATAAAAGACCTCTAACCTTTTTGTTCAAGGCAACTGCCTCATCACGTATTATACGGGCTGTGTTTGGAAGACTGTCAACGTATATTCCGTCAATAATTGCGTCTGCGTGGCTCATAATCACCATTACAGGAGTTTTAAGGTCATGGGAAATACTTTGAAGGAACAATTTTTCTTCTTCATCTGCTCTTTTAAGGCTTTCCTGCATCATGTTCATAGATTCTGCAAGACGTCCAAGCTCGTCACGGCTTGAAACACAAACAGGCTTGCTGAAGTCCTTAACAGCCACGCGCTTTGTAAAGCCTTCAAGCTGGCGAAGAGGTTTAGCTACGTAATAGGCAATTATTCTTGATACTATAAAGCCAATTATAATAAAGAACACACCCATGCCAAGAAGCATATAGAGTATGCCGCCGTTTATATTAAGTGGTACGGTAGACAAAAGAAAGCCTCCGTCATATTCGCTTGAAACAATAATATACCTTCTGCCAAGTATTTTCCTTTTTATAATACGTTTATAATCTCCCTCATTTGCCACATCACTAAGGCTTTCCTCAAGCTGCTCTCCTCTTGGAAATCTTGGCATATGCGGCATTACCACATCGCTACGGCGAGCGATGTATTCCATAAAAGAATAAACCTTCCCGTCCTTAACCAAGTAATTGTTGGAGTTTCTAAGATTATGAAATGTATCAAACTGTACCTTGGGAGAGTAGTTTCCCTCAAGTATGGTTTCATGCAAAATAAGAATGTCCTTTTCCTTTGCCTCTGAATCCACAAAGTTGAATACTCCGTAATAAACAACCAGAATAAGCGACACGGTAACAAGAATTACTGTTGTAAACGTAACCCAGATACGTGTCGCAATCGTTTTAAATTTCATACCTCTCTCCTTATCTGAGCCTGTATCCGTAGCCGTAAACTGTGTCAAGAGAAAGCTCCGGAAGCTTTTTCCTGAGACGTCTTATTGTGTCATCAACAACCCTGTCTGAGCCAAAATAATCTCCGCCCCATACTCCGTTTAAAATCTGGTCTCTTGAAAGAACTATATTTTTGTTTTCAAGGAAATAAATAAGCAGCTCAAACTCATTGTTTGTAAGTGTAATTTGCTCTGTACCATCATAGACAAATCTTTGTGCAGTTGAAATTGTATATTTTCCGGTTATGTAGTTTTTGTAATCGTCTGTTGTATTTCCCTGTGCACGCTCCATAAGTCTGTTTACGCGTATCACAAGCTCACGTGGCAGAAAGGGTTTTGACAAATAATCGTCAGAGCCAAGCTCAAGACCTATAACCCTGTCAAGCTCCTCATTTCTTGCAGACATAAATATAACGGGAATATTTTTGTTTTTTGCTTTTATCTCACGAATAAGCTCGTAGCCGTCCATTCCCGGCAGCATAATATCAAGTATCCACAAATCAGGCTCTTCGTTTATGTATTCCATAGCCGACTCGCCGTCAAGAAATGTGCGAACGGAATAGCCCTCTGCTTCCAGATATTTTTTAAGAAGAATATTTAAATTTTCCTCATCCTCAACCATGTATACAGTTTTCATGGAAAAATACCTCCTTGAATTTATACAGTAAATATATCATTTGATAATGTGAATTTGATGTGATTGCCCAAATCAATAAAATTGGCAGGACTGATTGGATTTAGATGCAGAACGAACGAAACGAAATGTCAAGGGATAATATTCCTTGACATCATCCCGCAGTCGTACATGTGTACGTCAAGCGGTGAGTTTCGTTTGTAGTTCAATAGCAAATTAATGAAGAGAAAGTCGCAATAATTTGCGACTTTCTACGTTAGTTTATACATACACTTTTAGGCGTTCATGCTATTGAACGGTCTGCGCTAAAGACAACTGTCCTTTTTTAATCACATATCATGGGTCCCAATTGCGTCACCGTTCCTGCACCCATGGTAAATACAATATCTCCTGCTTCAACAGTCTTTTTTGTATATTCAACAATATTGTCAAAGCCTTTTATAAACCTTGCATTCACACCCGTCTTTTTCATATCCTCTGCAAGACGCTCCGATGTGGTTTCTCCGTCAGGCAGCTCTCTTGCTGCGTAAATGTCTGACAGGATAACCTCGTCTGCCAGGGTAAATGCCTCTAAAAATTCGTTCCACAATGACTTTGTTCTTGTATATGTGTGAGGCTCAAAAATACATACTATTCTCTTATGTGGCATTGCTGCGGCTGCTGATAAGGTGGCTTTGATTTCTGTTGGGTGATGTGCATAGTCATCAATTACAGCTGCGCCGTTACAGGTGCCCTTTTTCTCAAAGCGTCTGTGAGTGCCCCTAAAGCTTTCTATACCCTTTACGCATTTTTCTGTATCTGCACCGAGAATTCTGCAAACGGCAAGTGTTGCAAGAGCGTTTCTTATGTTGTGCTCACCGGGCACGTTAAGATTCAGGGAACAAAGCTTTTTGCCTTTTTCAAAGCAGTCAAACCTTGGGTATCCGTCAATATATATAATGTTTTCCGCGCTGTAATCAAAATCCCCTATACCATAGGTTATAACCTTGCAGCCTGTGCCTTTAAGGGCTTTTAAAACGTTTTCGTCCTCGCCCCATGCAACAGTATATCCTATATCCTTTGTAAGAAGTGCAAAGCTCCTGAAGCTGTTTATAATATCGTCAAGGTCTTTAAAAAAGTCCAGATGGTCTTCTTCAATGTTTGTTATAAGTGAGATTGTGGGGAAGAACTTCAAAAAGCTGTTTGTATATTCACAAGCCTCTGTTACAAAATACTCCGTAGAGCCTGTTCTGATATTTCCGTCTATAAGGTCAAGCTCGCCGCCGATACTGATTGTAGGGTCCAGCTCTGCGTAAAGAAGGGCGTGAGCAAGCATTGATGTTGTAGTGGTTTTACCGTGTGTTCCTGCAACGCCAATACAGTTTTTGTACTTTTTCATAATAGCTCCAAGGCACTCTGCTCTGTCAATAAGTCGTATGCCCTTTTGCTTTGCGGCAATAATTTCCGGATTATCACCATGAACTGCGGCTGTATAAACTACAAGGCCTGCACCCTCAACATTACGTGCGTCATGGCCTATGTAAATTTCCGCACCAAGTATACGAAGCTTTGATGTAATGTTACTCTCGCTCCTGTCCGAGCCTGTAACCTTAAAGCCGTTTTGCAGCATTATCTGGGCAATGCCGCTCATGCTTATTCCGCCAATGCCGATAAAATGTATATGTTCCC
>CAZWCO010000118.1:0-4933 GCA_964632665.1 uncultured Lachnospiraceae bacterium
CTTAAACGGCTGGTTCTCTGATTACATATTGGTAAGAGGCGGCTCAACAATATTTAATGTAAGTGATCTTGACCTTGATTCACGTATATTGATAGAGCCATGTGCAGTTCTTATTCACGCAGTTGAAAGAGCAAAAACAACAGGAATTTTAAGATTTAATTCTAACGTTGTTGTTCAGGGCTGCGGACCTATCGGACTTATTTGTATAGCTGTTCTCAGAACCATGGGAATTGAGAATATCACAGCTGTTGACGGCGAAGAAAAGCGTCTTACATTTGCAAAGGAAATGGGCGCAACCGGAACTGTTAACTTTAAGGATCACAAGGGTATTGAGGCACTTGCCGATGCTGTTAAAGCATCCTTTGGCGGACACCTTGCAGACTTTGCGTTCCAATGCACAGGTTCACCTGTTGCACACAGCAATATTTATAAATTCATCAGAAACGGCGGCGGTCTTTGCGAGCTTGGTTTCTTCATCAATGGTGGTGACGCAACAATTAATCCTCACTTTGACATTTGCTCAAAGGAGATTACAACAGTGGGTTCATGGGTTTACACACTCCGTGATTATGCGACAACGTTTGACTTCCTCAAACGTGCAAAGGGTATAGGTCTTCCTCTTGAGAAGCTTATTACTCATAGATATCCGCTTTCACAGATAAATGAAGCTCATGAAACTAATCTTAAAATGGAAGGTCTCAAAATTGCAATAATTGCAGACGATCTTCTTTAATATAAATAAAGTAAATAATTTTTTAGGAGGAATTTTAAAATGGCACAAGAAGCACTCGGAATGGTAGAAACAAGAGGTTTGGTAGCATCAGTTGAGGCTGCTGACGCAATGGTAAAGGCTGCAGAGGTTGTACTTATCGGAACAGAAAAGATTGGTTCAGGTCTCGTAAGCGTTATGGTAAGAGGTGACGTTGGTGCGGTTAAGGCAGCAACAGAAGCTGGTGCATCAGCTGCACAAAAGCTCGGCGAGCTCGTAGCTGTACACGTAATTCCAAGACCACATGATGACGTGGAGAAGATTTTGCCTGTACTTAAATAAGAGATAAGGTGAGATTATGGAAAAAAAGGCAAAAGTAACCGGTACAAAAGCTTCAACAAAGAAGACTACTACACAAAAAAAGCCTTCCACAGAAGTAAAGGCTCCGGCTGCTGTAAAGACAGAAGAAGTTGTCATTATTGAAAATAAGAAACCCGCAAAGGAGGTACGTAAAATGTCACAGGAAGCATTAGGTATGGTAGAAACAAGAGGTCTTGTAGCTGCAATTGAGGCTGCAGATTCAATGCTTAAGGCTGCAAATGTTGAGCTTGTTGGAACAGAGAAGATAGGTTCAGGACTTGTAAGCGTAATGGTAAGAGGTGACGTAGGTGCTGTTAAGTCTGCTGTTGAAGCAGGTGGCGCATCAGCTACAAAGCTTGGAGAAATCGTTGCAACACACGTAATTCCAAGACCACACGATGACGTGGAAAAGATTTTACCTGTACTTAAGTAATTTAGCTTATAAAGATTATCCGTGCCGGGCGAGAATGACGCCCGGCCGGGATAGTCAAAAATCTCAAAATTTACGGAAGGGACTGAAAAGGATGATAGTTGGAAAAGTAGTTGGAAGTATTGTTTCCACACGCAAGAATGAAACTCTTGTGGGTAATAAATTTATGATTGTAGAGCCTGTCTCTTCTATGTCAAAGGACAGAATGGTAGCTATTGACAATATAGGTGCCGGAATAGGCGAGTATGTACTCGTTGCTGTCGGAAGCGCTGCAAGAGTTGGAACAGGAGCAGAAAATTCTCCCGTTGATGCAGCAATTGTTGGTATTGTAGATAATCACGAAGGATTGGAGTAATATGCAATTTGATGCTTTATCGGAAGTAATGCGTAGCTGTGGCGTTGTTGGCGCCGGCGGTGCAGGATTTCCATCTTATGCAAAACTGAATACAAAAGCTGATACAATTATACTTAACTGCGCCGAATGTGAGCCGTTATTCAGGGTACATAGACAGCTTCTTGCAAAGTACACCTATGAAATTCTTACTGCTCTTGAGCATGTGCGTGAAGCTACAAATGCAGAGCGTATTATTATAGCTGTAAAGCCGTCATATAAGGACGCAATCGAGGCAGTTAATGAAAAGACAGATACCTTTAAAAATGTAACCATTGCGCCTTTACCGGAAATTTATCCGGCAGGAGATGAGGTTGTTACAATTTATGAATCAACAGGAAGAGTTGTACCTCCGGGACAGCTTCCTATCAGTGTTGGATGCATTGTGTTTAATGTTGAAACAATGCTCAATACTTATTATGCGATTACCGAGAACAGACCTGTTACAACCAAGTACGTTACGGTTGGCGGTGCTGTTAATAACCCTACTACATTTAATGTGCCGCTTGGTATGAAATTTTCAGAGCTTGCAAAGCTTGCCGGCGGTATAAATATCGAAAACTATGCCTGGTTATCAGGCGGAGCAATGACAGGAAATTTAGCAAAAGCAACTGATGTTGTTACAAAAACAACAAACGCAATTTTAATACTTCCTGAAAACCATCCTGTCATATTAAAAAGAAAATCAAAAACAACTTTGAATATTAAACGGTCTATGAGTGCCTGCTGTCAGTGCAGCATGTGTACAGATTTGTGCCCGAGACATCTTCTCGGACACCCAATCGAGCCACATCTTTTTATGAGAGCAGCTTCCAAGGGAATGGAAAGTGACCATAAGGCCGTTATAAATACATTATATTGTTCACAATGCGGCATATGTGAAATGTACGCATGTCCTATTAATCTTTCTCCAAAATCCATAATGGGAGAATGTAAAGAAAGGTTAAGAAAAGAGGGGATTAAGCCTGAGCCCTTAGAGGCAAAGCCTGTACATCCCATGAGAAAATACAGAAGGGTGCAAATGGACCGACTTCTTGCAAGACTTGGACTTGCAAAATACGCAGTTCGTGCACCGCTTGTAGAAGACGAAATAAAGCCGAAAGAAGTAAAAATTCTTTTTAGTCAGCATATAGGTGCTCCTGCAAAACCCCTTATAAAAAAAGGCGACAAGGTAAAGAGCGGAGATATGCTTGGCATACAATCTGACGGTCTTAGTGTGCCGGTATATTCATCTGTCAGCGGAACAGTAAGAGAGCTTACAGAAAAATATGCTGTAATCAAAAGCTAATTTTGAAAGGAATAATAAGATATATTATGGCAAAAGCAATTGCAATGGTTGAGTTTATGACAGTTGCATCCGGTGTAACAGCAGCAGATATAATGGCAAAAACTGCTGAGGTTGAAATAATGGAAGCAAATGTTGTTTGTCCCGGTAAATACATAATCCTTATCTCCGGTGACCTGAGCGCAGTAAGAGCGGCAGTAGACGCTGCAAAGGGCTACAATCCTGACAGGCTTGTAGATAGCTTTGTGCTTGGCAACCCTCACGAATCAATTTTTCCGGCTATATACGGTGCAACCGAAATAGAAAATCCAAAGGCACTTGGAGTTGTTGAAACATATTCCGCAGCTTCAATGATAGCAGCTGCAGATGCGGCGGCAAAAACAGCTGTTGTACAGCTTGTTGAAATAAGAATTGCAAGAGGTATGTGCGGTAAGTCATACATGTTCCTAACAGGTGACGTTGCAGCAGTAACCGCAGCAGTAGAAAAGGCAAAAGCAGACATAGGCGAGAGAGGCATGCTTCTTGATACATCTGTTATTGCTAACCCTGATAGTAAGATTTGGAAAAACATTCTCTAAGCTGAAAGGACGGATATAAAATGTTAGATGAAAAGTATATAAGCGAAATTGTAGAAAGCGTTGTAAGCAAAATGGACCTTTGCGATTGCTGCAACAAGCAAAAGGGTGTATTTGATACAATGGAAGAGGCATTAGACGCTGTTTCAAAGGCAAGAGAGCTTTACAGAGGCTACACAATTGAGCAAAGAGAAAAAATAATCGCAGTTATCAGACGCCTTACTCTTGAAGAAGCAGACAAAATGGCTGTTCTTGGCGTTGAAGAAACAGGCATGGGTAACGTTGTTGATAAAACAATCAAGCATCAGCTTGTTGCAAACAAAACACCGGGTACAGAGGACCTTCATCCAACAGCTATCACAGGTGATGCCGGACTTACACTTATAGAAATGGCTCCTTACGGAGTTATCGGAAGTATTACACCTTCTACAAACCCAAGTGAAACAGTTATCTGTAACTCAATTGGTATGCTTGCAGCAGGTAACGGTGTAGTATTCAATCCACATCCTAACGCAAAAAAGACAGCAAACTATGCTGTTGACCTTGTAAACCGTGCTGTTCTTGAGGCAGGCGGACCTGAAAATATAGTTGTTTCAGTTAAAAATCCAACAATGGAATCATCAGACATAATGATGAAGTCGCCGGTTGTTCGCATGCTTGTTGCAACAGGCGGCCCGGGCGTTGTTCGTGCACTTCTTTCATCAGGAAAGAAAGCAATCGGCGCCGGCGCAGGTAACCCACCTGTTATTGTTGACAATACTGCTGATATTAAAAAGGCTGCAAAGGACATTGTTGCCGGAGCAAGCTTTGACAATAACCTTCCATGTATTGCAGAAAAAGAATGCTTTGCATTTACTGATATTGCAGACGAGCTTATTTCTGAAATGCAAAAAAATGGTGCATATCTTCTTCGAGGAAAACAAATTGACGACCTTGTAAAGCTTTGTCTTGTAGAAAAGAACGGCAAATACTCAATTAACAAAAAGTGGGTAGGCAAGGACGCAAAGAAGTTCTTAAAAGCACTTGGTATTGAATCAGACGCAAAGCTTATTATCTGTGAAACAGAGGAAATGCATCCGTTTGTACAGGTAGAAATGATGATGCCAATCCTTGCAATAGTAAGAGCAAAGGATATAGACCATGCAATTAAGATGGCATGCAAGGCAGAGCATGGCAACCGCCA
>CAZWCO010000119.1:0-4914 GCA_964632665.1 uncultured Lachnospiraceae bacterium
AAAAAAGGCAGAGACATTGAAATAATAAAGCTTAACGGCTCAATAGAGCTTGCACCACTTCTTAAAATGTCCGATGTGATTGTGGATATTGTGGAAACAGGCTCCACTCTTAAGGAAAATGACCTTGAGGTATTTGAAGATATTGTTGATATCAGTGCAAGATTTATTGCAAACAAAACAAGCTTCCGCTTTAAAACAAAAGAAATTAACGAAATGAAATCAAGGCTTATTGACGCAATTTGAAAGGTGTGAAAATTAATGATAAAAATATACGAAGGACTTGACCGTCCTATAGACGAAATTTTAGAGCGGACAGAAAGCACCATAATGGACAATGTTTGCGATATAGTTCGTGATATTATCAAAAACATCAGAAAATCAGGGGACGCAGCTCTTCTTGACTACACAGAAAAATTTGACGGGTCAAGACCTGAAGCTCTTGAAGTCTCAAAAGAAGAAATTAACGAGGCATTTAGCAGAGTAGATAAAAACCTTATAAGTATTATTGAAGAAGCTGCAGAAAATATAAAAGCCTTTCACAAAAATCAAATTCGCCAAGGCTTTGTAATGAAGGAAAAAGAGGATGTTGTACTTGGTCAAAAGATAACAGCTCTCGAAAAGGTGGGCATTTATGTTCCCGGCGGAACTGCCCGATACCCATCCTCTGTTCTCATGAACGCAATTCCTGCAAAGCTTGCAGGTGTACCGGAGGTTGTAATGGTAACTCCGCCTGATAAGGACGGCACAATTCCCGATGCAATTCTCGCTGCTGCAAAAATTGCAGGTGTTGACCGTATATTTAAAATTGGCGGTGCCCAGGCAATAGCTGCTCTTGCATACGGAACTGAAACTGTTCCCGCGGTATACAAAATTGTTGGCCCGGGAAACGTGTTTGTGGCAGAGGCAAAAAGACAGGTTTTCGGAAAAGTAAGTATTGACATGATTGCAGGTCCAAGTGAAATACTTGTTATTGCAGATAAGACCTGCGATGCGGCAAATGTAGCAGCTGACCTTTTATCACAGGCAGAGCATGACAAGCTTGCAAGCGCTGTCCTTGTAACAGACAGCAAAACCCTGGCAGATAATGTATCCAAAGAGCTTGAAAGACAAATTCCACTACTTGAGAGAAGTGAAATTGCAAGAGTTTCTATTGACACAAACGGAAAGATTTTTATAACAGACTCTCTTGAAAAGTCAATTGACGTTGCAAACGAAATTGCACCGGAGCACCTTGAGCTTTGTGTTGATAACCCATTTGACTATCTTGACAAAATAAAAAATGCAGGCTCAATATTCCTTGGGAAATACACTCCGGAAGCGCTTGGTGACTATTTTGCAGGACCAAACCACACCCTCCCTACAAGCGGAACAGCTAAGTTTTCAAGTCCACTTTCTGTAGACGATTTTATCAAAAAATCTTCCTTCATTTGTTACACAAAAGAAGCACTTTCAAAGGAATATGAAAAGGTAGCTGTATTTGCAGAAACAGAGGGACTTACAGCTCATGCAAAGTCCGCACGAATCAGATTTGGAAAGGAATAAATTTTTATGAGCAGATTTTTAAGTGAAAGACTTTTATCTCTTGAAGAATATGTTCCGGGTGAACAGCCACAGGACAGGAAGTACATAAAACTAAATACAAACGAGTCTCCCTTTCCTCCCACACCTATGGCGTGCAAGCTTTTAGACAAAGAGGCGGCTGAAAATTTAAGACTTTACAGCGACCCGTCATGTAAAAAGCTTACAGAGGCAATTTGCAAGGTGTATGACATAGGCGAGGAAAATGTGATTTTTTCAAACGGCTCGGACGAGGTCCTTTCATTTGCATTCACAGCCTTTTGCGACCGGCACACCCCCGCTGTTTTTCCTGATATTTCTTACGGCTTTTATGAAGTCTTTGCAAACTTAAACTGCATAGACTACAAAAAAATACCGCTTTGTGACGACTTTTCAATAAATCCGGAGGATTATAAAAACGCAGGCGGAACAATTTTTATTGCAAACCCCAATGCGCCTACAGGTCTTATGCTCAGCGAGGAGCAAATACGATATATCTTAGAAACAAATAAAAATAATGTTGTTGTAATTGATGAAGCATATATTGACTTTGGCGGCAAAAGCGTGTACAATTTAAGCAAAGAGTATGATAATCTGCTTGTTGTACAGACCTACTCAAAATCCAGATCCCTTGCCGGAGCAAGACTGGGATTTGGCATAGGATGCAAGGAGCTTATAGCAGACCTTCAAAGAATACGTAATTCCAACAACCCATACAATGTAAACAGACTTACCCAGGAGCTTGGTGCAGCATCCATGCTTGATACTGAGTATTTTGAAAAATGCACAGGTGAAATCGTAAAAAACAGAGCCTATCTTACAGAGGAGCTAATCAAAAGGGATTTTACAGTTCTCCCTTCCTTTGCAAACTTTGTTTTTGCAAAGCACAAGGAAATAGGCGGCAAGGATATGTATCTTAAGCTAAAGGAAAATGGTGTATTGGTGCGTCATTTTAATAAAGAAAGAATATCCGATTTTAACAGAATTACAGTTGGAAACAAGGACGAGGTTACTGCTTTAATTAACTCTATTGATAAAATAATAAGCGAGGTAAATTAAAATGAGAAAGGTAAGTATTGAAAGAAATACAAACGAAACCAAAATCAGCTTATGCTTAAATCTTGACGGAAGCGGAAAATCAAACATACAAACAGGCTGTGGCTTTTTAGACCATATGCTTACCCTGTTTTCAAAGCATGGACGCTTTGACCTTGATGTAAAATGCGTGGGTGATACAGAGGTGGACTTCCACCACACAGCCGAAGACATTGGTATCGTGCTTGGTCAGGCACTGCTAAAAGCTCTTGGAGATATGAAAGGCATTACAAGATATGGCTATATGATACTCCCTATGGATGAAGCACTTATTCTTACAGCCATTGACATTTCAGGCAGAGGCTTCTTGCGCTATAATCTGGACATTAAGACAGAAAAAATAGGCGAATTTGATACAGAGCTTATAAAAGAATTTTTCCTCTCATTTGTGAGGGAAGCAAAAATTACGCTGCATATAAATGAGCTATCCGGTGCAAACTCACACCACATTGCAGAGGGGGCATTTAAATCATTTGCAAGAGCACTTTCTGCAGCTGTAAAAATTGATGAAGAATACAAAAACGAAATCCCGTCAACTAAGGGTATGCTTATTTAAAGGATGAAATAAAATGATAGCAATAATAGACTACGGAGTAGGAAATATATTTTCCTTAAAATCCTCTTTTGGGAGAATTGGTGCGGACGCCGTACTTACTTCTGATATAGAGGTTATAAAAGCTGCTGACAAAATCGTTCTCCCCGGCGTGGGTGCCTTTGGAGATGCAGCAGAAAAGCTGAAAAAATCAGGGCTTTTTGATATAATCAAAAATGAATGTAAATGCGGCAAACCACTCCTTGGTATATGCCTTGGTATGCAGCTTTTGTTTGAAAAGGGCTATGAGTATGGAGAGCACGAAGGTCTTGGTCTTATAAAGGGGAATGTCCGCTTTATTGGTGATTACATAACACCGGGACTTAAAATTCCGCACATTGGCTGGAACAGCCTTTCCTTCCCAAAGGAAAATGAGATTTTTAAGTATTTAAGGGAAGGAGATTTTGTATACTTTGTTCACTCATACCATGGAACAGAGTGTGCATCTTCCGTTATAGCAACTACTGAGTATGGCGGAACACTAACCGCTGCCGTTGCAGACGGTAACGTGTACGGAATGCAATTCCATCCGGAAAAAAGCGGCGATACAGGACTAAAAATTCTTAAGGCATTTTGTGAAATTTAAGGAGACATTATAATGAATATATTTCCTGCAATTGATTTAAAGGACAAAAACGTTGTAAGACTTTTAAAAGGGGATTATAACAAGCTTACTGTTTACGGAAGCGATCCTCTTGCTACAGCTAAGGAGTTTAAAGCACAAGGAGCAGAGTATTTGCACGTTGTTGATTTAGATGGTGCAAAAACCGGCGTTGGAACAAACAGAGAGATTATTATGAGTCTTGCAAAAAACAGCGGCTTAAAAGTACAAACAGGTGGCGGAATACGTACAGGAGAAACCGTTGAGGAATACATAAAGGGCGGAATTTTCAGAGTAATACTCGGAACAGCCTCTGTGAAAGACCCGGGCTTTCTTAAAGAAATGGTAAGTGAGTTTGGAAGTGCTATTGCTGTTGGTGTTGATATTGCAGATGGCTATGTTGCAATTAACGGTTGGACTGAAAAGTCTGACCTTGAGGCATTCAGCTTTTGCGATAATCTTTGTGCTCTTGGAGTTAAAACCATAATATGCACAGATATTTCAAAAGACGGAGCAATGAAAGGTACAAACCGGGAGCTTTATAAAGAGCTTTCCCACAAATTCCCGCTGGACATTATTGCATCAGGCGGTGTATCTGCACTTGATGATATAAAGGCGCTTACAAAGCTTAACCTATACGGAGCAATTATAGGCAGAGCGCTTTATAACGGTGCAATAAACTTAAAAGAGGCAATTGATATTTCAAAGGAGACAGAATAAATGATTACAAAAAGAATTATTCCCTGCCTTGACGTAAAAGACGGAAGGGTTGTAAAGGGAACAAATTTTCTTGGTCTTGCAGACGTTTCTTCTCCCGTTTCCCTTGCTGAATTTTACAGCGAAAACAGTGCAGACGAGCTTGTATTTTATGATATAACAGCCTCATCAGACGGAAGAAAATTATTTACTGATATTTTATGCGAGGTTGCATCTAAAATTTTTATACCCCTTACTGTTGGCGGGGGAATAAATACGGTAGAGGACTTTGACAGGGTACTTAAGTGCGGAGCTGATAAGGTAAGCGTAAATTCAGGAGCCATAAGAAATCCAAATCTTATAAAGGAAGCCG
>CAZWCO010000120.1:0-4841 GCA_964632665.1 uncultured Lachnospiraceae bacterium
AAATTTTTATGCAAAGCCAAAATTTGTTGTTGTATTTTACTTAAAATTATGATATAATAATTAAAACACGTAAAAGGAGGGTTTTAATATGCCAAATATCAGACCAGTTTCAGATTTAAGAAATTATGCAGAGGTACTAAAAGAAATTTCATTTGACGAGCCGGTATTTCTTACAAAAAACGGCAGAGGACGCTATGTAATTGTGGATATGGAAGAATATGAAAAAACAAAATCTATTATTAAACTTATGGGTAAGCTTGCAGAAGCTGAAAACTCTGTAAAAGAAAGCGGCTGGCTCACAAATGATGATGTAAAAGCTTCTCTGGGGGTATAACCATGAAAATTCGAGTTACCCCTGCAGCATTAAAAGATCTTAAGGAGATTAAAAACTATATTGAAAATGATTTATCAAATCCCATAGCAGCGCGTAATATTGTTAATCGAATAATACGTGATTATAGCTGTTTGGAAATTTCTCCTTATATGGGACCGTCATTATCAACTAAAGTACCATTTAATACAGACTAC
Organism: uncultured Lachnospiraceae bacterium; assembly: GCA_964632665.1. Classification (GTDB taxonomy): domain Bacteria; phylum Bacillota; class Clostridia; order UBA1381; family UBA1381; genus RGIG9115. The sequence goes on from CAZWCO010000120.1 coordinate 529, forward strand.
CGTTATATCGTAAGTGGTAATTATCTTGTATTTTATAAAGTAGATGACGAATTTGTATCAATTTATCGTATTTTATATGGTCGCCGTGATTATATGAAAATCATTTTTGATGAAATAAAATTAAATGACGAAGAATAATAAATAACACCACCAAAGTATACCAATTTCTTTGGTGGTGTTTTTAACTCAAAAGGGGACGGCTTTGTAAACACCGTCACAAAAAAGACTGACTCTTTCGAGTCAGCCTTTTTTATATTAGGTTTAACCTATGAACATTCAATTAGTTAGCAGGAACGAATACTACAATGTCTGTAATATCGCCTTCAACAACCTTGAAGTAAGCATAGTTAGCTTCGCCATTGGCAACATTTGTTACGCTCCAGATTTCCGGTGCTTCACCACCGGCAGCCATGTAAGCCTGATCATCTGTCGCAGCATTACTATCGTGGTCACCAAAGCTATCATATGCTACAACTTCCTTAACACCAGCTGTCTTCATAACGCTGCCTGTTGAACCAACAGCAATTCTGCCTGAACCCTGCTTGTCAGAATAGTTCATGTCAACAACGTATACGTTTACATCTGAATCAAGGTCATATTCTTCAACATTTGTAGCTTTTGTAAGAGCTACATTGTTTGTTCCTGCTGCATAACCGCCTGCAGCTGTACCTGTAGCAAATGTTACAGTTGAGCCGTTCTTGTTAAGAATCATACCGAAACCTGTTCTTGCCCAGCCGTTAGGTGTTGCATAGTTTGTTGTATCCCAAACTGTACCTGATGTGATGAAGAATGTATGATCACTTGTGTTTGTTGTATCAGCAGGATCCTTAGCCATTGTAGCATTTCCGAAGATTGTAGCTGCACCGGCAAATGTGATGTCGCTGCCTTGTGCAAAGCCATCAAAGAGCTCGTTGTATGCAACAACTACATCGTTTTCGATACCAAGAGCAACGATTGTACCACGTGCAGGTGTGCCGATTGAAAGGTCTTCATCAACGAAGTATGTGATGAGCTCGCCCTGACCGTTTTCATCAAGAACTGTGATTGTTGTCTTAACTTCGCCGTCAGCATCGTCAATTGCAGATGCAACTGAGTCAACAACTGCAAGACCTGTGTTGAGGTTTACAGTAGCGTTACCAGCAAGTACAAGTGCAAACTTGTAGCAGTTATCCTGACCCTTGTCAGCAAGGATTACTGTATATGTTTCGCCGTCAACGAACAGGCTTGTTGAACCTGCAGCGAGGTCAGAAGCTGTGTAAGCAGTAGCGTTGTTAATGTTTGAAGTACCAATCTTTGTAGCGTCAACGATTGCTGTAGCATCGCTGATTCTGTAGTTACCGATCTTCATTGAGCTTTCTTTGTACTCAGCTGAAGAAGCTGTTACGCCTGTGATGAATTCAACTGTGTTAAGCTCGCCCTTAGTATTAATCTTGTAAGATACTATACGGTTTGCAACTGCATCAAGTGAGTTTGTAGCTGTCTTAATAGCCTCGTTTGAAGTAAGGTCTGTACCAGCATATACAGCGTTGTAGAGGTCATATGCTACTGAACCAGTGCTGCTCTTAAGAACGCCTGTTGCCTTGATTGTAACATTTTCTCTTGTACCATCAGCCTTAATGATTCTTGCAACGTATGCATCTTCATTTGTGCTGTAAGATACTCTGTCGATGATACCATAGTTCTTAGCTGAAGCAAGCTCTTCAAACTTAATTACTCTGCCTGCAGCATCGAGCTGGAGTAAGTACTCGTAGCTAACCTCGAGTGAACCGATACCAGCAAGAAGCTCGTACTCTTCGCCGTTAACTGTGTACTTACCATCTGATGAAAGACCTGTTACCATGCCTTCAACAGTTGTGTCGCAGAATTCGAATACGATTCTGTCTGCAGCGTTTGCATTAACTTCGTTCACGATATCGTATGTGAGAAGTGCAACGTCGCCTGAAGCGATATCTTCGAATGCGATTTCTTCACCATTCTTGTAGAATGTGTAGATTGTGTCTTCATCTGTTGTGTCCATATTTACATATGCACCAACGCCTGTTTCAAAATCGCTGAATACGATCTTGTTAACATCGCCTGAAACAATTGTTTCGTCAACGATAGCCCATCTTGGAAGTGTTACCATAACAACGTCATAGTATTTGTCAAGGCTTGTTGAGCCTGCAGCAGGTGAGTTGATAAGTGTAACTGTACCAATTTCGTTACCCTGGATATATGTTGTAAGGTCTGATGCTATAATTGGGTCTGGAGTAGCAGCAGCACCGTCAGCAACAAGTGCACCGTTTACGTACATCTTAGCTGTTGTAGCAATTTCGTACTTGTCTGTCTTTGTTGATGTTGCACTCTTAGCAAATTGAAGAAGTGTAGTTGTTGAAGCTGTGTCATAGTCATCAGCAGCAAGCTCTACAATTTCGTTTCTGCCATATGGTGTAATTGTAAGAATTGTGCATTCATCATTTTCGTCAATTGCGATAAGAGCTTCTGCATATGTGAAGAGAAGGTCTTCTGCATTTGTGTCGCCAACGTAAGCAACGATTGAAGTTGTTGAACCAGCGTTTGTCTTTTCGTCGATTGTGTATACGCCGTCAAAGTTATCAGCATATTCTACGTCAAAAGCAACTGTACCAACTTCAGCAGCACCTGTAGCAAATGTACCTGTTACACGACCCTTAACAACATATGTGTCATGGTTCTCTGTAAGAAGTGTCTTGTAAGCTTTGCCTTCTGTTCCGTCCATAACGTCAGTTTCAGCAATAGGCTCACCTGTTACATAGTTCTGTGACCAACCTGTTACAACAACAAGTGGAGTGTCAAGAGCGTTGCTGATAAGCTGAGCAACGTTAGCTCTTGTTACAGCTGTGTCAGCAGCAAGACCTGTAACACCAGCTGTTACGCCGATTTGAGCACCGATCTGGAGGTAACCGTTAGGATATCCGCCAGCAAGTGTAGCAGCTGAATCGTAACCGAGTGCTGCAACGAGCATCTTTACGATTTGTGCGTATGTAACGTTTGAGTCAGGAGCGAATGTTCCATCACCCATACCGTTGATGAACTTCTGAGCAACACCAACACTGATGTAGCCTGAAGCCCAGTGGTTAACAGCGTCAACATCAGCAAAGCCTGATGTACCCTTGCTGCTTTCTGCAGCAGCTGTGTAGCTGTCGCCCATAGCAGCAACAACCATCTTTGTTACTTCTGCTCTTGTGATTTCGTTATCTGGCTTGAAAGAACCATCTTCGTAACCGTTAACGATTTCGAGAGCAACGAGCTCGTCAATTGCAGCCTTGTATGAAGCTGTAGCTTCAACGTCTGTGAAGTCAGCAGCGAAAGCTGTGAAGCAGCTAAGTGACATAGCAAGAGCAGCAACTGATGAAATTACCTTTTTGAGATTAATGTTCATAGTCTCAATTCCTCCTTAATATTTTTGAAAGAGAATTTTCTTAACATCCGGCAGGGCCTCTTTCTCACCCTTACCGAATATACGCATTGATTATACCATACGAAATAGTATAAGTCAAATGCTTTTTACAGTTGTAAAAAAACTGTAAGATTACCGCAAAATACTCCAACCTGCCGGAGATACGCCGCGGTAAGATGTTAACGTACAGATTTCTGTAACGCTTCTACCCAATTACGAGAAACTGCATACTCCTATAATACAATAAGCGGAAGAAAATGTCAATTAACAATCCGTTAACTTTTATGTTTTGTAGGAAATCCCACAAACAATATGTACAATTATTAGTCAACATTCCCTGTTCCAAAAGGAGTAAATACAGCCGTTTTACAACTTTCATGTACTTAGACGCAAAATATTAAAAAAAGTTCCATGTTTTTAAAAATTTCTTAAAAAATTAAAAAACCGCATACCTATGCAATTTTTTAGGGTTTTTCTTGCAAAAACACATGATTTTGCAATAATTTGTAACAAAATTGAAATATTTAGGTACAGAATGAATTTAGATGCAGAATGGACAAAGCGAAAGGAAAAGCGAAAATACGCTTTTCCTCCTGCCCACAGGCGTACGATGGTACGTCAAGTGGTGAGCTTTGTTCATAGTTCAAAGGAGCATAATGAAAAGAAATCCGCAAAGAATTGCGGATTTCAACATTGGATTTTAAACAAAATTAGTAACACTATCTAAAATTGTACTATTTTGCTTTGAACGTTCTGCGCTAAAGAAACCTGTACCATTATCTTTGAACTCTGCCTGAGCCATCTCCGCCGGCAAGATTTTCAACATCTGCTCTTGAAACCAAGTTAAAGTCACCGGGGATTGTATGCTTAAGGGCAGACGCCGCTACACCAAACT
>CAZWCO010000121.1:0-4831 GCA_964632665.1 uncultured Lachnospiraceae bacterium
TGCCGGCACCGACGAGCACGTCGGGGCAGTTCTCAGCCACGGCGGCAATGGCATCGGGAGCAGCGGCGGTGCGGAAGGTGATCTCCATCACGTCCACGCCACCGGCTGCCATAGCCTTGGCGGTGGGAACGGCATCCTTTGCATCGTCAATGACGACCACAGGAACCACGACAGAAGCGGCAAGTCTCTCTAATACAGTCATTGTGATTACCTCCTGGGTATTGTTGATAAATGTAGGCCCGGGGCAAAAACCCCACAATGCACTGGACTAATTATACAGTTTGGGACGGCGGCTGTCAATCGGAAAAGGCTTGTTTTTCCATGGGAAAGAGCCTATAATGGGAATAAAGAGCAAATCGATCAGAAGGAGAAGAAATTATGACCATTCGTAAGCTGAAGAATTCTGATTTTGACACTGTCATGGATATGCTGCGCGTGTTTTACGCCTCCGATGCCCTGCTGGTCCATCCGGAGGACACGGTTTTGGAGAAGATGCTCCGAGATGCCCTGGAGGACACGCCGCTGCTGACGGGCTACGGCTTTGAAGCGGAAGGCAGCCTGGCCGGCTACGGCATGGTGACCCGGAGCTACTCCACGGAACGGGGCGGCATTTGCGTGTGGATCGAGGACATTTATATTTTGCCCGAATTCCGGGGAAAGGGCATCGGCTCTGCCTTTTTGCGGTTCGTGGAGCAGGAGAATCCCGGGGCGGTACGCCTTCGCCTGGAGGCGGAGCCGGAAAACGAGCCTGCCATGGCCGCCTACCGCAAAGCCGGCTTCGAGATCCTGGCCTATACCCAGCTGGTAAAGGAAAAGTAAATTCCATTTTATCGAACTGCCGGATATTGCTTGTAGGGGCCGTCGAGGGCGCCGGCCCGGCAGGAAAATGCTACGATCATTGACCAATTTGCGGCGAATTCGCAGCATTGTACACGGATCGTCGAAGACGACGCCCCCTACAGCGCACCGAAATGACAGAGCGATAACTCGGAATTTCTTCCTTCTTTTTCCCCATACGACTTGAAAGTTGTGAGCAGGAGTCGTATAATAAAAAGAGTGTGAAATTCTTTGGAGGTCGTGTCATGAGTACAAAGCAAAAGAGAAAGCAGCAGAGCAAGGCCTATGCCAAAAACCGCCGGCGCTATCGCCACGAGCAGGCGGTGGCGTTGGCCAACGCCCCGGAAAAGAAATTCGAATATAAATGGATCATTATGGCCATCAGCTTTTTGATGGTGTTTACCTGTCTGGGCTTCTGCAGCAGCAACAAGAGCCTATACCTGGCAGCCATCACAGAGGCGCTGGATATTGACCGGGGACTTTTCGCCATCAATGATACCTTCCGTTTTGGCATCTCGGCGTTGGTGAACTTCTTCTTCGGTGCGTTGATAGCCAAATTCGGCATCCGGAAGCTGGTGGCCTTCGGCTTCTGTTGCCTGATCGGGTCTGTGCTGACCTATGCCAATGCCACCAATATTCTGGTTTTCTATGTGGGCGGCAGCCTGCTGGGCATCGGTCTGGCCTTCACCACCACGGCCATGGCCAGTATTTTGGTCAAGCGCTGGTTTACCGGCAAGAACGGCACAGTGCTGGGCATCGTGCTGGCGGCCAACGGCCTGGGCGGCGCACTGGCGGCGCAGATCGTGGATCCCATTATCAGCAAGCATGCCTTCGGTTACCGGGATGCGTATAACCTGGTGGCAGTTATTCTTGCGGCGGTGGGCATTATCACCGTGATCTTCCTGCGGGAAAAGCCCAAGGATCACAAAGGCGAGCTGCTCGTCAAGAACAGCAAAAAGGCCCGTGGCGGCGGCTGGATCGGCATGGAGTACAGCGCTGCCAAAAAGAAAGCGTTTTTTATCCCCTCCTGCATCGGTATTTTCCTCACCGGCATGGTGCTCTCCGGCGTGAACGGCGTGGGCGGTGCCCATCTAAAGGATGTTGGCCTGACCGATTTCGTGAAAACGGTCCTCAGTGTCCATAGCCTGGTGCTTTTGGCAAGCAAGGCTCTGGCCGGTATCCTTTACGATAAAAAGGGTCTGCGCTGGACCTTGAATATGTGCATGGGAATGGGCACACTGTCCACTGTGGTGCTGGCTATTGTGGATCCCTCTCCCACGGGTATGGTGCTGGCTATGGTGTGGGGTGTGACATCCTCTCTGGCGCTGCCTATGGAGACCATCGGTGTTTCCCTGGTGACCAGCGACCTTTACGGCAATAAGGCATTTGACAAAATGCTGGGCATCATGCTGGCGCTGAACCACCTGGGATACGCGGTGGGCAGCATCGTGATGAATACCTGCTATGAGCTCAGCGGCGGCACCTATTTCTATGTGATGCTGGTCATGGGTGGTATCCTGCTGGCTGTCACTGTGATGTACCAGTTCATCATCACCGCTGCCCATAAAGAGCGCAAACGCATCGAAGCGGAAGCATAATTCCGACTTATCGAACGGTTGGATATTGAATGCAGGGACCGCGTCCCTGCGGTCCCTACACCCGCAATCGAAACCGCTCGACAAATAAGAATTTTGAGAAGGAGTGTAAATATGAAAAAATTCATTCAGGCGGTAGACAAGCATGCTCAGCGTGCATTGGACGCCATGGACTTTATGTGGAAAAATCCCGAGACCGGTTATCGGGAATGGAAGGCCAACGAATACCTGCTGCGGGAATTCCGCAGTCTGGGCTACGAGCCTATCCTGGCGGGCAATATTCCCGGCTTCTATGTGGATGTGGACACCGGCAGACCCGGCCCTACCGTTGCGGTCATGGGCGAGATGGATTCCCTGATCTGCGCCACTCACCCCGAAGCTGACCCCAAGACCGGTTATGTCCATGCCTGCGGCCATTGCTGCCAGACGGCAGGCCTGCTGGGACTGGCTGCCGCACTGACCGAACCCGGTGTGCTGGATGCCTGGAGCGGAAAGATCCGGCTGATGGCTGTTCCTGCGGAGGAGCTCATCGAGGTGGAGTTCCGGGAGGAACTGCGCAAGAAGGGCATCATCAAGTATTTTGGCGGCAAGGTGGAATTCATGCGCCGGGGCTATCTGGACGGCGTGGATATGGCCTTCATGATCCACAGCAGCTCCAGCCTGGGTGAGCATGCAGGCAATGTGATCAAGGGCTCCAATGGCTGCATGGCGAAAACCATCACCTTCCACGGCAAGTCCTCCCACGCCGGTGGCGCGCCACACAAGGGCATCAATGCCCTGTACGCTGCCAACCAGGCTCTTGGGGCGGTCAATGCGCTGCGGGAGACCTTCCGGGACAGCGACTGTGTCCGCTTCCACCCCATCATCACCAGCGGCGGCACGGTGGTAAACGCCATCCCCGAAACGGTGACCATCGAAACCTATGTCCGCGGGGCCACCGTGGAATCCATCGCCGAAAACAACGAGAAGATCAACCGTGCCATTGCTGCCTCGGCTGCTGCGCTGGGCGCGAAGGTCACCATCTCCGACCGTCCCGGCTACAGCCCCCGTATGCAGGATATGGGCATGATGCTGGTAGCCAGGGAGGCCATGGGATCGGTGCTGGAACAGGTGGACTGGGAGCCTGAGCGCTGGAGCAAGGGCAGCACGGATATGGGCGATGTGAGCATGGTCATGCCCGTGGTGCACCCAAATCTGGGCGGTGTATCCGGCACACTTCACGGCAACACCTTCCAGATCAGCCACCCGGAAACCGCATGCCTGGATATGGCGAAGGTGGAACTGGTGATGCTCCACCTGCTGCTGCATAACAACGCGGAGCAGGCAAGAAAGATCAAGGCGGAGTTCGTGCCCACATTTTCTTCCATCGCGGCGTATTTTGAATGCATTGACAAGCTGGATATGGACAAAGAGGCTGTCGTCTACAATGCCGACGGCACCGTCACCCTGGACTACAGAAAGTGAGGATACGCCATGCAGAAATTCATCGATGCAGTTGAGAAAAACGGAGCGCTTGCCAAAGCGGCGCTGGACTATCTCTGGAAAAACCCCGAGACCGGCTACAAGGAGTGGAAGGCCCACGCCTATCTGACCGAACAGTTCCGCGCTTTGGGCTATGAGCTGGTGGAAGCCGGCAACATCCCCGGCTTTTACACCGACCTGGACACCGGTCGCCCCGGCCCCACTGTGCTGGTTATGGGCGAACTGGATGCCCTCATTTGCGAGACCCACCCCGAAGCCGACCCGGAGACCGGTGCGGTCCACTCCTGCGGTCACTGCTGCCAGGCAGCGGGCCTGCTGGGTGTGGCGGCAGCCCTGAAGGAGCCCGGCGTCACCGACGGTTGGTGCGGTAAGATCCGTCTGATGGCCACCCCCGCCGAGGAGCTCATCGAGGTGGAGTATCGGGAGCAGCTTCGCAAGGATGGCGTCATCAAGTACTTTGGCGGTAAGGTGGAGTTTATGCACCGAGGCTTTATGGATGGTGTGGATCTGGCATTTATGATCCACAGCTCCGTCCAGGGCAGCCATTCCGGCAGTGTCACCAAGGGCTCCAACGGCTGCATTACCAAGACCGTTACCTTCCACGGCAAGTCTTCTCACGCCGGCGGTTCTCCCCACAAGGGTATCAATGCTTTGTACGCTGCCAGTCAGGCCATGAACGCGGTCAACGCGCTGCGTGAGACCTTCCAGGATGGCGATCATATCCGGTTCCATCCCATCATTACCAATGGCGGCACCGTGGTCAACGCCATTCCCGATGTGGTGAGCATGGAGACCTATATCCGTGGTGCCAATATGAAGGCCATTGCCGAAACAAACCTGAAGGTAAACCGTGCCATTGCTGCCTCTGCGGCATCCATGGGTGCCAAGGTCACCCTGTGCGACCGCCCCGGCTACAG
>CAZWCO010000122.1:0-221 GCA_964632665.1 uncultured Lachnospiraceae bacterium
GTATTGATTTTTAAATTTGAGAAATCGTCAAATCTGTGGACAGATTCTCCGCTTTCATCACCTATCTTATCAAGACGGACTGTTTCGGGACGAACTCCGTAAACCCATCCTGTTTCTACGAAGCAGGCATGACCAAAGCGTTTCTTTTGTGCTACGTATTCCTTTAATATTTCTTTATCCTCATTTGTTAAATAGCTATAATTTCCACTCAGAAGCTTTTT
>CAZWCO010000122.1:231-4747 GCA_964632665.1 uncultured Lachnospiraceae bacterium
ATTCGGATATCATTGCCTGATTGCCGCCGTGCCCATTGTAAAGAAGAATTTTTTTAAATCCGTTTCTTGCAATTTCGCTGCAGGTTTCTTTTAATATCTGCTGCCTGAGAGCAGATGAAAATATAACAGTTCCTAAAAATTCGCCTGCACCTGTTTTCTCTCCAAAATACATGGTTGGAAATATACAAAAGGGCTCTTTTTGCGATGCCAGCTTTGCAATTTCTGTGATATGTATAACATCTGTGCCTACGGGCAAATGCTGACCATGCTTTTCCAGGCATCCCACAGGCAATACACACACGCCCTTTGATTCTTCTATTATGCTTTCAAATTCTTCTTCTCTTAAATTTTCCCAGAGCATAATTCCCTCCAACGTTTTAACAGTATACTCGATTTACAACTAAATTCATTATATCACAAAATAATTTGAAACACAATAATAAAAAGCTAAAAATGAGACAAAATAAAAAGGGAAAGGAAGCGATATTTTATGAAACCACGAAAAAAAATAAACAATACCATTCTGCCGGACATGGACACAGCTACAAGCGCAACTGATTGTACAGGTCTTATTCCGGCTGCACCGCAAACAGATGAGGAATACGAAAACTCTCTTGAAATAATGAAATTTTCACCAAAAGACGCGCTTGAATAAAGGAACTGTTTATAAAGTCAGCGCACAATCCGCGGGGATGGAATAAAAATAGTGCAGAACGGACGAAACGCAGTATTATGCTACTTGAGTAGCATAATACCTTGCCCGACCGCGTACGTTGGTACGCCGAGAGGTGCGTTGAGTTCGTATGCGGTGGAGTCCAAATTTTCAATTTGGAAACGACACCTATTCAACGGTGTTCCAAATTTTAATTTGGGTAACACCACTGTGTTTAATGGCATAAAATGAATAGGAATTCGCGTTCTTTGCGAATTCCTACAATAATTTATGAGTTATTACCAATCGTGATTGCTTATAAATACACAGTTAAAGCCATTGAACGGTCTGTGCATTTTTAAACATCCCCCTTATCTGATAATAAATAACGTTAAAACAGTAACAAGCACCATTATTACGGCAATTATTATGCCTGTGTAGCTTCTCTTTTGAGCTTCACCCATACGGACGCTGTTTGTTTTTCTGAGCGCTGTAATAAGAGGCTTATATATTAGAAGGGTAAATGCCATATTGAGCATACCTTTAATTAGGTTAAATGGGAGAAATGCAGGAATCAGAAGCTTTACAATTTCACTTCTTGGTATGTGCATATAAAGAGGGGTTATTAGATAATTCCATAAAAGCATTGCAGCTACCATAAAGATAACACCAAAAGAAAGTCCCGCAATTGCTCCTTTCATTGTTCTGAACCTTTTGTATATAAATGCTGCAACACATGCAAAGCTGCAGCTTGAAATTACGTTCATTATAAAACCTATTATACCTGTTTCGCTGATGGTAAAAAGCTCAATAAGGGATACTATTGCAGAAATTGAAAAGGCAGACATTGGTCCGTATATAAAGCCTGCAATTACTATTATTATATCCTTTGGCTCGTAGTGTAAAAATGGAACAGCAGGAATTAAAGGTATACGGATAAGAGATACCATAATAAAAGCTGCCGCACAGAACATTGCCATTGTTGTCATTTTTTTTGTTTTTAAACTATTCATAATTCCCTCCACAAAAAAAACCTGTAAATATATAATAATATCCACAGGCACAAAAGTCAATTTATCTTCTATCATCCAGACTTTACTGTCGGTTTTGGAATTAGCCGAAAGAACAAATACTAAAACTGTTTTTTGACTTCACCAAATCATGCAAAAATTGCTCGCGGACTTTACCGCCGGTGAGGAATACGCATTTTATGCTTCACCTCGCCCCGAAGAATTATTTATATTTAATTTTTCTTAATTATATCACTAATATAAGTGTATGTCAATATATTTTTTATGCTTACATATACTACATAATAATTCTTGATTTTACAATTTTTTTATGATAAGATTAAATAAAAGGAGATGAGAAATGTAATGGCTAAAAAAAGAAAGCACGAAGCAGAAAAAAATTCCACGGGATTACTTAAGACCTTAATTGTTTTTATAATTGTAACAGTAATTTGCTTGGTTACAGGTATTGTGTACATTGCTATAACAGGAAATGAAAAAACACTCCATGCACCGTCTGCGCCTACGCCCTACATTTCAGAGTCACAGTCTTCCGACCAATTCGTACCCGAATTTACAAGAGTTTCTGCATCAAGCACAAGAAAGATTTCAACAACCGCATACCCCGCAGAAAATGCCGTTGACGAAAACAGGTCTACAGCATGGACACCGGCAGAAGATGATAACGAGCCTTGGATAAAGCTTTCTTCGCATAAGGAGCAGACTATAAGAGGAATAAAAATCGAAAACGGATACTCAAAAAGCGAAAAACTGTATTATGAAAACAGGCGCGCCGGAGAGGTAATTGTAACCTGCGACAATGACACTTTTAAATTTACATTAAAAGACCAAGGCCCAGGTATACTCCAAAGCCTTGGATTTAACAAAGAAATTAAAACTAAAACAATAAAAATATCAATAAAAAGCTATTATGAAGGTACAACCTATAAGGATATTTGCATAACGGAAATTGCACCTTACTGATTTTATATTCCGTCAGATACTACAAGTATTCCTGCACCGGCTTGAGAAGTATAGCTTGCCTCGTCCTTGGTGACAACATTGGAGATACCTCTTGTTTGCCCGAACAAAATGCTTTCACCGGAAAGGGCATAATCAAGTCCTTTTGTTGCAAGGCACGTGATTTTCTCCGTTATGGGTATAAGTGAAACTGTTTTACCTACGCAGTTTTTTAGAACAAAGCTGTCCTTATAGTAATACACCTTATTGTGCTTGTCACATATACATGCCTTTATTCCGGCATCATAGGCTGTTTTTAGCAAAAATATATTTGCAAGACTATGGTCTGTGCGACTACCTGTAGCACCAAGAATAACAATCTCCTCCGGCTTTAAATCAATTGCCGCTTTTAAAGCAAGCTCTGTATCGGTAAAGTCCTTACGCACGGGATAAAATTTAGTATCTTTAAGGGCGCGGATATCACTCTTTACAGAGTCCATATCTCCAAGAACGAGATTTGGTGTTATTCCGTTTTTAACTGCGCTGTCAAAGCCGCTGTCTGCGCAGATAACATAATCATCCTTTAAAAATTTTATGCAGGGGGAAAATGTCCCCCCTGCTATTATTATAACTCTCACCTTATTTGCAAAGCTCCATAAGTGTTTTTACACTACCCTCAATATCATCATTAAACACAGCTGTTCCCGCAACAAGAACGTCTGCTCCGCACTTAACTACATCTGCAATATTACTCTTGTTTACGCCTCCGTCTACTTGTATATGGAAGCCAGGTCTTGTGTTTTCTCTTAAAAACTTAATTTTGTCATTGACCGTTTCTATGTATTTTTGTCCGCCGTAACCCGGGAAAACACTCATCACAAGAACCATGTCAATATCATCAATATATTTCATTACACCATCAGCAGAAGTGTCAGGATTAATCGCAATTCCGACCATTTTGCCGTATGATTTTACAAGCTCTATACATCCTTTTATGTCCTTGGTACATTCAAGATGGAATGTTATTCCGTCTGCACCTGCTTTTATAAATGGCTCAATGTATTTTTCAGGGTTATCAATCATAAGATGTACGTCAAAAAACTGCTTTGAGCATGGACGTATTCCCTCTACTATGTTTGGTCCAAAGCTTAAGTTGGGAACAAAATGTCCGTCCATTACGTCTATATGAAGCCACTGGGCTCCTGCATTTTCTGACCTTTTAATCTGTTCTCCTAAAACCTTACAATCTGCCGCTAACATTGATGGTGCTAAAATCATTTGTATTCTCTCCTTTTTAGTTTTCAGTTATAAATTCTTCAAAAATTTCTGTAAGCTCTGCTTTTGAAACTGTTTCAGTTTCAACCGTGTATCCCTTATCATCCTTATTAAATTTAAGGCTTAGTTGGTTTTCATTTTCTGTCCAGACAATATCATTTTCTGTATCCTCCGGAAGCTCTAAAGACTCTGTAACCGTAACAGAAAAACCCTTCCCGTCACCGTTTTCAAAAATATAGCTCTCGTTCTCTGCACTTTGGAGCACGTATCCGTCTGCAAGATTTAACTGATGCTCAATTCCGTCATTTGACGGTGGCTCAACAATAAACCTTGCAACAGATGGCACATCAACTTCCTGTTGCTCCGGTTCTGCTGCCGGAATTGTAATCTCTAGTGTTTCCACAGGCACAACAACCTGTGCAGGTTCCTGTGTAGTAGCAGGTTTTTGAACAGGTTTTAAAGTTTCCTTTGGCTTTTCCGGTTGCTTTTGCTCAGGCTGAGCTGTTACATCAGGAGCTGCTATAAGCTCATCGCCGACAGGTGCTATGGTTATTACAGGCTCGTTATGTTCAATTACAGGCTTAGCCATAAGTCTTGGATAAGCTACGCTGCAGCCTAT
>CAZWCO010000123.1:0-4685 GCA_964632665.1 uncultured Lachnospiraceae bacterium
GATTCCAGAAGAGTAATAATTGACGAGGCGGCACCGATATATCATATTGGAAAGGGTTTCAGTTATCCTGACATGCTCTTTGTCGTTTCAGACGACGATATGGAAAACAGATACGAACAAACGCAACTGACTATTTCTACACTAAAGCATTTCGGATACGATAAGAGTAAAATACATTATCGACTGATGCATGGCACGCACTGTCATTATTCAAAAACAGAAGAGTTTGGAAAAATCATATGTAAATTTATAAAAGAAACCGAAAAGTAAAAAAGAAGAGAAAAAAATGAAGCGTATATTGATAGGTAGTATGTTCCATGAAACAAACTCATTTTGGCCTATACATACCGGTATAGAAGAATTTAAAAAAAGGGATTTGCTGTTTGGTGATGACTTGACAAAAAAATTCCGCAATACCCACACACCTTTAGGAGCATTTATTGAAGTGCTGGAGAGGGAGGGCGTTGAGATTGTAACGACTGTGGCTGCCAATGCAGAGCCATCTGGAACAGTTACAAAAGAGGCTTTTGAACTTATAAAAGATACTATAATTGCCGCTTGTAATAACGGCGAAAAGATAGATGGTATACTTTTATCATTACATGGTGCAATGGAAACAGAGGTAGTAGAAGACGGGGAAGGCTGTCTTTTAGAAGAAATCAGAAAAGTTGTAGGTTTTGACATTCCTGTAGTGGCAACATTAGATTTACATACAAATCTCTCACAACGTATGATCGATAATGCTGATGCATTTTTCCCATACAGAGAATATCCCCACAGTGATATGTATGACCGTGGCATTGAGGCAGCAAACACAATGATGCGTATGCTAAATGATGGATTAAAGCCTTTTATGAGCTGGAAACAGATCCCTGTTCTTGCTTCTTTAATTGCTACAACCTCAGAAAAATATCAGAAAATTTCTTCTGTTGTTAATAAAAGCAATGAAAAAGAAGGTGTTTTAAGTGCTGCTTTACTTCACGGCTTTTTTATGGCAGATACCAGTGACACCATGACGTCCGCTTTAGTTGTGACAGAGGAGTCTTCTGATTTAGCAAAAGAAGTTGCAGAGGAAATTGCAAATGCTGCCTGGGAAAACCGTGAGGTGCTTGGAAAGCTTGATGCTGTGGAATGTAATGATGCGCTTGGGGAAGCAAAAAACACGGAGGAAACGGTAGTTTTGGCAGATATATGTGATAATCCCGGTGCAGGCTCATCCTGTGACGGTACACATCTTTTGCGTGCATTGCTTGAAAACAATGTGCAAAAGGTTGCATTTGCATTGATATTTGACCCTGAAACAGTAAATCAGTGCCACGAAGCAGGAGTAGGGTCTAAAATTTTTGTAAATCTCGGAGGAAAGCTCAAGCCCGAACTTTTGGGAGAGCCAATATGTGGTGAGGCTTATGTAAAATCACTTTCAGATGGTGTTTATTATAACCGTGGTCCTATGCATGGTGGCATGAAGGTTGATTTAAAGAAAACGGCTGTTATAGAGATAGATGGTATAACAATCATAGTTTCGTCTATTGCCACACAAGCTTATGACACAGCAATATTTGAAAGCCATGGACTTACCATGTCAGATTTTAAAATACTCGTGGTAAAATCATCGGTTCACTACAGAGCAGCATTTGCACCCCATGCAAGTAAGCTTATACCTGTTAAATGTCGTGGTGCGCTGGAGCTTGATGCAAGTCGTCTTTCCTACAAAAGAAAAAACAAGGCATTATATCCGTTAGATATATCTTGAGAGAATAAGGTTGCTTTGAAAAGCGGCATCTCATTTTCTGCGATGCCGCTCATTTTTATCTTTTAGGAAATTACTACTTTTAAGTTGTAATTTTCTAAATTACAAAAAAGTCTACCTATGGAAGTGAGCTGTGCGAACGACAGTCACGATAGTGACTTTTTTATTTAAATTCATCAGGAAGCTTTTCTCCCGTAAAGAGTTCATATGCCCTCTCTAACTGCTTATCCTCAAGAACCTCTATCTTTGAAAAGGCGTTGTCAAGTCTTGTCTGGGTTGTTATGTCAAGAACTCCGTAAGAGTACAGATTGTCCTCATACTGAAAATTCTTTATTGCCACTGTAAGAAGCTTGTCAAAAACGTCGTTTACCTCTCCGTTATAGTATCCAAGATAGTAAAGTCTTTGCTTTGCTGCCTCTATATCCGGTCCTGTGCTTCCCTCATGCCATTTTTTGCTGAAAGTAAATGGGGTGTAGTTTCCGGCATTAATAGCGGAAGCTTCATTTATAACTGTTTCATCAGGTGTTATTCCAATCTCGTTTATGTTGTTCCCGTTTCTTGTTTCATAATGGCCTACTGTCAGCTTGAATACAGATCCGTTTGAAAGGGGGAACACGTTTTGTATAACACCCTTGCCATAGGTTTTTTCGCCTATAAGGTATCCCACGCCGGACTCCTGAAGAGCACTTGCAAATATTTCTGCCGCACTCGCCGTATACCCGTTTACAAGCACGTTAAACTTATATTTTACATCCTTTAGCTTTGAGTAATAGGTCTGATTCATAAAAGACTGTCTGTATACAGTATTGACAATTACGCCTTCAGGAACAACAAGCCCTGACATTTGAACGGCACAGCTGAGATATCCGCCCACGTTATTTCTAAGGTCAAGAATAATATTTGTTATTCCATCCTCATCTGCCTTTGAAAGTGCTTCCTTAAACTCCTCTGTAGTATTGTCTGACATGTCAATTACGCTTATGTACGCAACCGTATCGGATAATTTTACATAGGAAACAGTATCCTCGTTTACTTCTCCACGGACAACATTAAACACATGCTCCGTGCCGTCACGAAGAACAGTAATTTCTACCGCTTCGCCAAGGTCACCGGCAATAGCGTTTCTTACCTGGGTTATGTTTTTGCCGTACATATTTTCTCCGTTTACACGGAAAATCTTGTCCCCGGTCTTTATTCCAGCAAGCTCCGCAGGACTTCCTGAGGTAAATCCGGCAACTTCTACATACGCCTCTTTTTGCTCTATCCTTACACCTATTCCGTAAAAGGTTTTGTTTACGTTGTTAATAAAGCCTCTGTACTCCTCAGCAGTAAAATATTCGCTGTAAGGGTCAAGAGCCTTGAGCATGCTTTTTAAAAACTCTACAAGCTTTTCATCATCGCTCTTAAGATATTCCGACAGGCCTCTTAATATTATTTCCTCATCCTTAAGTGAGTCATCTATATAATATGTTGAAATGTAACCTGCCACCTGCTCCGCTACGTCATACTCATCGCTTGGCATAAATGCAGCAGACACAGTGCTTCCGCCGGTTATCATTAAAACTGCTGCAAGAACAGCAGTAATTTTATTTTTTATCATTTCTATGACCATTCCTTTCATCGCCAAAGCTACTGACTTACAGGGTGTCTATTCTTACTGTAACAGAATTTTCAAATGTTCTTTCCCCGATAGTCATTAAATATTCCAGAATTATTTTTCCGCCGTCATTATCTACGGCACATATCATCTTTCGTGTCTTTAAAACGGCGGGCATATTCCCATAGGGTGTTGCGTATATGGATTTGTGGGTTTTTCCCTCTTCAAAAACAAGCCTTGAGCTGTATGCTCCCGTCCTTTTTATTTCCACAGTGTTTCCTGTAACGGTTATTCGACCGTCCGACATTTTTTCTCCGTCCTCGTCTTGCTCTGTGTAAAAAACAAAATATCCTCCGTCTTTTACGTACATTATGCCTTCTGAACTTGTACTGAATTCTGTTTTGCCATCCTCATCCTTTTGAATGGTAAATGTGCTTACTCTGACACTCTTTTTTTCTTTTTCCATATTATTTTACTCTTTGCTCTGCAAGGTCTATAACCCTGTCAAGCAAATCCCCGTATTTTATTCCTGACGCTTCCCACAGCTTTGGATACATGCTTATGTTTGTAAAGCCGGGAAGGGTATTAATTTCGTTTAGTATTACCTTGTTATCCCCTTTTCTTACAAAAAAGTCTACTCTTGAAAGACCCATACCGTCCATTGCAGAAAAAGCCTTTATTGCATATGCTCTTATCTCCTGCTTTATATCTTCATCAAGAATTGCAGGAATGTCAAGCCTTGTGGAGTTACTGTTATATTTTGCGTCAAAGTCGTAAAACTCAACCTCTGGTACAATTTCTCCCACCTCTGACGCAGCCGCATTAATATTACCAAGGACAGCACATTCTACCTCGCGGCCGTCAATGTTCTCTTCTACAAGCACCTTACGTCCAAATTCCTGAGCGTAGCTGAGTGCTTTTTTAAGCTCCTCTCTGCTTCCGGCTTTTCCCACACCAACAGATGAGCCTGTTGATGCAGGCTTAACGAAGCATGGATATCCAAGCTCTTTTTCTATTTCCTCTATCTTGTCATCTATATTGTCTGTATCAAGAACAGTCACCCACGCAGCCTGTGGAATTCCGGCATTTTGGAAAACAATTTTGGACAATGTCTTATCCATAGAATTTGCGCTTCCGGCAACACCTACACCCACATATTTTATGCCGCTCATTTCAAAAAGACCTTGAATTGTCCCATCCTCGCCAAACTCTCCATGAAGAACAGGGAAAATACAGTCAAGCTTTACTGTGCGGGTTTTATCTTCTTCAAACACAATAAGACCTCCGTCACATGTATCGGGAGAGATTATTGCCTTTTTAAGATATGCTTCTTCTCTT
>CAZWCO010000124.1:0-4678 GCA_964632665.1 uncultured Lachnospiraceae bacterium
TTTATAAGGTTTGTAATTGTTGTTTTTCCGGCACCTGTTGCACCAACAAATGCAACCTTTTGTCCGGGCTCTGCATAAACTGTTACATTCCTTAGGACAGGCTTTCCTTCCTCGTATTCAAAGTCCACATCTGTAAGCTCAACGTGACCTTTGAGCTCTGTATAGGTAAGGGTTCCGTCACCGTGAGGATGCTTCCATGCCCATGTACCTGTTCTTTTTGAGGTTTCCTTTATTTCACCATTTTCGTCCTTTTCTATGTTGACAAGAGTAACGTATCCGTTATCACTCTCTGCTGCCTGGTCCATAAGATTAAATATTCTCTCTGCTCCTGCCATTGCCATTACAACAGAGTTTATTTGCTGTGAAACCTGGTTAATGTTACCTGTAAACTACTTTGTCATGTTAAGGAATGGCACAACAAGACTTATGCTGAATGCAAGACCTGATAAGCTAAGGTTGTTCATGCCGGACACAATAAACAGTCCGCCCATGGTTGCAACCGTTACATACAGGATATTTCCAACATTCATGTTAATAGGTCCAATGCTGTTGGCATATGCATGAGCTTTATAGCTGTCTTCAAAAAGCTGATTGTTAAGCTCCTCAAAATCACGATTACATTCGTCCTCATGGCAGAAAACCTTTACCACCTTTTGTCCGTTCATTATTTCCTGAACGTATCCTTCTGTCTCTCCCATGGACTTTTGCTGTTTCATAAAGTATTTGGCAGAGCCTCCGCCTACCTTTTTTGTAATGGCAAAGATGACCATAACTCCAATTAAGACAACGAGTGTCATGGGCACGCTGTAATAAACCATTATCACAAGCACGCATGAAACTATGGATATAGACTGAAGAAAATGAGGCAAGGATTGTGAAATGAGCTGACGAAGTGTATCAATATCGTTTGTGTAGTGGCTCATTATGTCACCATGTTTATTGGTGTCAAAGTATTTCACAGGCAGGTTTTGCATACAGTCAAACATTTTGCATCTGAGCTTACATAAAAACCCTTGAGTAATATATGCCATAAGCTGTGTATATGTGGTAATTGAAATAATTGATACCACATAGAGTCCAAGGAGAATTAAAACCTTTGGTATTATTTCTGCGCTTGCTCCTGCCCAGTCACGACTTACGTACCATTTTTCGATTAAAGCAAGAATGTTCTGTGTAAATACTGCCGGGATTGCAGAAACAACGGCAGAAAACAAAATACAACCTACCGTTACAGGCAAAAGCACGGGATATGCCTCAAAAAGCATTTTTATCGTTCTTGCAAGTACACCTTTTTTTAGTTTACGTTTAGGATGGGGTCCCTGCTTATTCATCGCTGTCACCTCCGCTTGTCTGCTGCTCATAAATTTCTTTGTATATGTCCGATGTTTTCATAAGCTCATCATGTGTTCCCACATCTGCCACGGTACCGTTTTCCATAACTATTATCATATCTGCATCCTGAACAGAAGAAATTCTTTGTGCAATAATAATCTTTGTTGTTTCCGGAATATACTTCTTAAAGCCCTGACGGATGAGTGAGTCTGTTTTTGTATCAACAGCGCTTGTTGAGTCGTCAAGAATAAGAATTTTTGGTTTTTTAAGAAGTGCTCTTGCAATTGCAATTCTCTGTCTTTGACCTCCGGATACGTTTGAGCCTCCCTGCTCGATTTTTGTGTCATAGCCATCGGGAAAGCTTGTTATAAATTCGTCTGCCTGTGAAAGCCTGCACGCCTCTATCATTTCCTCGTCGGTTGCGTCCTTATTACCCCAGCGAAGATTATCCTTGATTGTGCCTGAGAATAGAAGATTTTTCTGGAGCACCATAGAAACTGCGTCACGAAGGGGTCTTATTCCGTACTCACGCACGTCAATTCCGCCTACTTTAACTGTGCCCTCTGTTGCATCATAAAGTCTTGGAATAAGCTGCACAAGAGTAGACTTACTTGAGCCTGTACCGCCTATTATTCCAACTGTCATTCCCGACTCTATTTTAAGATTTATGCCTGATAGCGTATATCTCTTTGCTTTTTTTGAATATTTAAAGCTTACATTTTCAAACTCAATTGAACCGTCCTTTACGTCCATTTCCGGATTTTCCTTTTCATCCATTGACGGCTCTTCTCTTAAAACCTCGTCAATTCTTTTCATTGCCTCGGCTGACATTGTGAGCATAACATAAATCATGGAAAGCATCATAAGTGACATAAGTATTTGCATGCCGTAAGTGAGCATGGCGGAAATTTGTCCAACGTCAATGGTTTGTCCACCGCTTGCAATTACCATTTTTGAGCCTACAAGCATTACAAAAATCATATTAAAGTTCACGCAAAATTGCATTATGGGTGTGTTTAAAGCCACAAGCCGCTCTGCCTTTGTAAAGTCCTTGCGTATATCGTCTGCGGCAGAGGCAAACTTTTCCTTTTCATATTCCTCTCTTGAAAAGCCCTTTACAACTCTCATTCCGCGTACATTTTCTTCTATTGATTCATTTAGTATGTCGTATTTTTTAAATACTCTGCGAAATGCCGGCATAGCCTTGCGTGCTACAAGGAAAAGCCCTAAACCTAAAACCGGAACAACAACTACAAATGTACCTGCAAGAGCACCGCCCATTATATATGCCATAATTATTGAAAATATGAGCATGAGAGGTGACCTTATTGCCGTTCTTATGAGCATCATGTATGACATTTGAATATTGCCTATATCTGTTGTCATACGGGTAACAAGTGATGATGAAGAAAACTTGTCTATATTTTCAAAGGTAAAGGTTTGTATTTTCCTGAAAATATCATGACGCAAATTCTTTGCAAAGCCTGCAGACGCCTTTGCGCATGTTCTTGCGGCAAGAGCGCCGCAGCAAAGAGAAATAAGAGCCATAAAAGCAAGAAAGCCTCCTGTTTTTATGATTTGTTCCATTTGAATTCCTGCTTTTATATTGTTAACAAGGCTAGCTGTTATAAAGGGGATAAACACCTCTATTATTACCTCTCCCACAATAAAAATAAATGTGAGAATTGAGGGTAGCTTGTATTCTCTGATGCTTCCTGCAAGACGTTTTAACATACTCTATATCTTCTCCTTCTTAAAGCAAAACAGACCTTGCATAACACAAAGTCGTCTGCTATCTTATATTTACAGTATATACCTATTTTTGACAAGTGTCAACCAAAGGGAAAAAGTATTAAAATTTTGTTTAAAATTTTCACATAATTTCCATAAACTCTTTGGGTGAGGATGTGAGATTCTCCGTTCCGTCAGCGGTTATGGCGCATATATCCTCTATGCGCACGCCTCCAAAGCCCTCTATATAAATCCCCGGCTCTACTGAGAATACATTTCCAATTTCGAGAACGTCCTCTGATTTGGGAGAGAGGTTTGGCTTTTCATGAACCTGAAGTCCAAGGCTGTGGCCAAGACTATGACCGAAGTTTGTACCGTAGCCGTGGTCTTTTATAATATCCCTGGCAATTTTATCGGCAGCTGCACATTCAAGACCGTATTTGATACCGTCTATGGCAGCAAGCTGTGCCTTTAATACTATGTCGTATATTTCTCTTTGCTGTGACGTTGCCTTTCCCACTACAACAGTACGTGTCATGTCCGAGCAGTATCCATCAAGGACACAACCAAAGTCAAGAGTTAGCAAATCACCATTATTTATAACTTTGTCCGTTGCCGTGCCATGAGGCATTGCAGAGCGCACTCCCGATGCACAGATTGTTTCAAAGGCAAGTCCTGACGCACCCCTGTTTCTCATAAAAAACTCAAGCTCAAGAGCAACCTGCGCTTCTGTCATGCCCGGTCTGATATATGTTAAAATATGGGCAAAGGCGCTGTCGCCAAGTTTTTCTGCCTCACTTATTTTTTGAATTTCATCCCTGTCCTTTATGCGTCTTGGAGCAGATATCATTTCACCGCCAAAAACAAAATCTTTATCCGAAAGCTCGCTTGCAAACTTCCTCTTTTTGCCGACAGAAATATAATCCTCTTCTATGAACACAACCTTTTCTTCTGTTTTTGAAAGCTCCTCCATCCACCTTTCCCATACCACCTCAAAATCAGGTGCCTGCTCCTTTGCCTGAAGAACGTACCTTGAGTCTGTAAGCAAAATGCGTCTTTTATGGGATATGTATAAAAGAGCGTCATCAGAGGTAAAGCCGCTGTAATAGAATATATTTGCCTTTGAAGATATAAGCGCTGCGTCCCACTCTCCAAGTGAGGCGAGAAGCTTTTCAATTTTTTTGTTCATGGTTATGATACACTATCCTTTCACAGCCCCTTATTCAGAGCCTTCATTCTTTCCCAAAGCTCTACTGAAAGAGCTTTTACCTCCTCGGGTGTAAGCTTTGCTGAATAATACTCCGAAAGGTCAAACACTTCGCCAAAGGTAAGTGTTACCTTGTGCCTGAAACCAAAGGTTCCGCTTATGTATGCAGGGAGTATGTTCTTTTTGGCACGGAGGGCAATGAGAATTACACCCTCTTTTACGCCTACGTCCTCGCCTTGCTTTATTCTTGTTCCGTGGGGGAACATGAGAACAGGATAGTTTGCTTTTAAGAAACGCATGGCGGTTTTTATGGCAGTAATGTCTGCGTCACCACGGTTAATGGGGAAAACTCCAACCTTTGTAAAAAACCACGCAAGAAGCTTGTTTTTAAACAGCTCTGCCTTACCC
>CAZWCO010000125.1:0-4652 GCA_964632665.1 uncultured Lachnospiraceae bacterium
AAGTAGCATAATACTGCGTTTCGTCCGTTCTGCACTATTTTTATTCCATCCCCTTAGATTGTGATCTGACCTTTTTTATGAATTAATAAGTTCATTTATGCCGGTAAGTATGATTGATGCATTTTCTTCAAAAAGCTCTTCTGCCCACTCTGCCGGAAGCGGATTTTTCCCAAATCCCATTTCAACAGTAAATCCGAGCTTTGAAAATTCTTTTATAAACCAGTCTTTACATCCGCCATATGCAGCCGTGCCGGACGGAGTGCACGCCTTGTACCCTCCTGCCTCTGCCATTTTCTTTGCAATCTCCTCGGCTCTTTTCTGGACCTTTCCGTCAAAATCGTAATATATTTCTTTGCCCTGAGAATGAAAGCAAATTAACATATCTGCATTTACCTCACGGAGAAAATTGCAGATTGATACAGTTTCCGGCTCGCTTTCAGGAAGTTTGCCACCGTAAAGTGTGGGAGACGGATTTTCAACAGTATTGGACCACAGAGCATCATAATTATGGTTAAGGTCTACCCCATTGGCATTTGCCTGCCAAACCTTTCGAAAGCTGTGTATTCCAACATTGCTTATAAGTCGGCGATGGACTTCGTTTGTAATATCAAGACCGTTTACCGCTATATCTACTCCATCAGGATTAACCATTGGAATTATGTAAAGAGTAAGTCCGGTAAAAATATCCCGGACATTATTTCCGCAAAAGTCTATGTCTTCCATAAGACACCTGTTAAGCCTACTTACAAACATCATCAAAAATCTTGAGGTTATATATTCAAGCCCGTGATGAGCACCTGTTATTACAAGCTTTTTCTTTCCTCTCCCTGTTTTAAGACAGTATATTTCCCTGTCCATAACAGACCTACCAACAGAAAAAACTTCTGTTGCAACAGGATTTATATTTCTAAGCTCACCTTTAAGCATTTCATAATCATACATATACACTATCCCCCTTATCCTAATATATGACATAGAGGATGAGATTATTACATTAAGGTCATAATATAATATATTATTCCGCAGATAACAGACGCAAGAGTTCCAAAAAGAATTACAGGTCCTGCAATTGTGAAAATTTTTGCGCCTACACCAAGAACAAGTCCCTCCGCCTTTGCTTCAAGCGCCGGCGACACAACGGAGTTTGCAAAGCCTGTTATGGGAACTACTGTTCCGGCACCTGCATACTTTGCAAGCTTTGGGTAAATGTCAAGTCCCGTGAGTAGTGCTCCTATAAACACAAGAGTAATTGATGTTGCAGAGGATACAGTTTTTTCAGGTAAGTCAAAACTTTCGTAAAAGTTGAAAATTACCTGACCTATGCAGCATATACCGCCGCCAAACAAAAACGCAAACACACAGTCTTTTAAAAGGGGTGAGTTTTTAGTTTTTTTCTTTACGTACTCACCATATTCTTTTTCACTCATGTTCATTGGACTTTTCCTCCAAACTGATTTATTTTAGTTCTATTATTTGTTGTTTTCTTTTATCTATTCAAAAAATGTGAACAGACTATAAATTTTCACAAAATTCCTTGAAATTTTGTTTGTTTGGATATATACTTATTATGATATAAAGGAGTATTGTATGTTTGGTTATGTAAACGTATTGAGAGATGAGCTCAAGGTAAAGGATTATATGATGTTCAGGTCATATTACTGCGGTCTTTGTCATGCTCTTGGGAAAACCTGCTCACAAAGTGCAAGACTTGGTCTGAGCTATGACATGACTTTTCTTGCACTGCTTTTAAGCAGCCTGTCTCCGGAAGAGGCAAAAACAAAAGAAGCCGTGTGCATGGCACATCCATTTGCAAAGCGAAAGTATGTCGTTCAGGATAAGGCAACAGACTATGCGGCAAACGCCTCGTCCATACTTTATTACAACAAAATGAAGGACGACTGGCATGATGACCGTTCTTTGAAAGCGCTTTTTGGAATGATAATTTACAGACGTGCATACAAAAAAGCTTTTTCACGACATCCGGAGCTTGCAAAAAGTATAAAAGAAAAGCTATCAGAGCTTACAGCACTTGAAAAACAAGGTACAAGTGAAATCGACCTTGTGGCAGATTGCTTTGCAAGAATTACAGAGGAGCTGTTTTCTCCCGATTTTATAGGAGAAAACAAACGACCTGCCGCATGGCTTGGTTATAATATCGGCAGATGGATATACGTTATAGATGCATTTTCGGATATAGAAAAGGATTTGAAGAAAAAAAGCTATAATCCATTTCTTGCAGGAACGAAGCTTGACGATACAGAAAAATACAAAAGAGAGCTTGCAGCGCGTCTTGATGAGTCCCTGACATTTACACTCGAAAACGCAGTATCAGGATATAATCTCCTGAAAATTTATAAAAACGAGGAAATTATTAAAAATATTCTGCTTCTTAGCCTTAAGGCTAAACAGGACAGTATACTTGGAATTTTACAAATTAAGGATGTGTAATAAATTTTGAATCCATATGAAGTACTTGGAGTGCCCGAGGGTGCTGACGAAGAAACAATAAAAAAAGCATACAAAGAGCTTGTTAAAAAATATCATCCCGACAAATATGTCAATAACCCACTTGCAGACCTTGCAAGCGAAAAGCTCAAGGAAATAAACAAGGCTTATGACATGCTTACTAAAAACGGAGGAAGCACAAATACAGGCTACGGAAATTCTTCCTACGGCGGAAGCAGTTACAGCGGCGGGTATACCGGCGGAGGCGGTGCAAGCTTCCAGAACGTAAGAATGCTTATTAGTATGAGAAACTTTATTGCCGCACAGAACATGCTGTCATCACTTCCCAAAAACGCCGAATGGAACTACCTTATGGGTGTTTGCAAAATTAACATGGGAATGTATGACGCTGGAATAAGCTTTTTAAACACAGCCGTACAGATGGACCCGTCAAATCTTGAATACAGGTCTGCACTTAATAATGTCCAAAGCAGAAATACCACTTACAGACAATATGGCAACATGTCCACATGCGGTAGTGACCCATGCTCCTGCTGTACAAATCTTATGTGCGCAGACTGCTGCTGCGAATGTATGGGCGGGGATTTAATTTCCTGTATGTAAAGAGGTGAACTAAATGCTCAAAACAAAGGAGCTTACACTTGGAGCGATGGGCTGTGCCTTAACATGTGTGCTTCTCCTTATTTGCACAATTGTACCCACAGGGAAGCTTGCAATAGGCTTTATAGCGTCCTTTATACCATGTATACTTTATATTGAATGCAGGTCTGCAAAAACAGCAATTTTATCAGGAATTGCATCGGGGATAATTGCATTTATCCTTTTGCCGAAGCACGGACTTGCAGGCGTTATAATTGTTATGTACGGACTTTGCTTTTCATATTATCCGGGGCTTAAGGCTGTTATTGAAAAAAGGCAAAATCTATACACGGAGTGGGTATTAAAGGAAGTGTATTTTATAATACTTTCACTTATTTTAAAATGGATTTGCTCCATGCTTGGACTTGAATTTTTTAATTTAATTATTGCAATTGCAGGATTTACCCTATATGACCTGCTTCTTTCTTATGTTATAGGCTATTATATAAGGGTAATTTCACCAAGAATACAAAAATCACGATAAAGGGGGAAAAATTATGCCTGAAAAACATATTACATCAATAGGCGGCCAGGCGGTAATGGAGGGCGTTATGATGCGCGGTCCTCACAAAACAGCCGTTGCCGTAAGAAAGCCTGACGGCGAAATAACTGTTAAAATAGACGAAAACGGAACAAAAAAGAAGAACAAGCTTTTAAAACTACCAATTATTCGCGGCTGCATAAACTTCTTTGAAAGCATGGTAATTGGTATAAAAGCGCTTATGTATTCAGCGGAGTTTGTTGACCTTGAGGAAGAGGAAAGCGAAAGCAAATTTGAAAAATGGCTTGAAGAAAAGCTTGGAGATAAAATTAAGGATGTTGTAATTTATTTTTCCCTTATTGTATCTGTATTTTTAAGCGTGGGACTGTTTATTCTTCTCCCTACAGTTATTACACGTGCTGTTGAGTCGCTTTTGGGCGGTGTTGCATTTGCCCAGACAAAGACATTTACAAGTCTTTGTGAGGGTATTGTAAGAATGGTTATATTCATTTCCTACCTTGCCCTTGTATCGCAGATGAATGATATAAAAAGAGTTTTTGAATACCACGGCGCAGAGCATAAATCAATTGCATGCTACGAAGCCGGCGAAGAATTAACTGTGGAAAATGTTAAAAAGCATTCAAGACTTCATCCAAGATGCGGAACGAGCTTTCTTTTGTTTGTTATGATTGTGAGTATTGTTGTTTTCTCACTTTTGCCAAGAACATCAATTATTCCAAGGCTTCTTATGAGAATTGCACTTCTGCCTGTTGTTGCCGGAATTTCGTATGAAATAATAAAGCTTGCAGGAAAAAGCAAAAACAGATGCGTATGTCTTCTTACAAAGCCGGGGCTGTGGCTCCAGAAGCTTACAACAAGAGAGCCGGACGAATCACAGATAGAAGTAGCAATTGAATCTCTTACAAGCGTTATGCCGGAGGATAAAGAAGAAGATAAATGGTAATTGAGGAATTAAAAGAAGAGATTATCTCCCTTATAGGCGTGAGAGATGCACAGCTGCTGATTACAGGAATTCTTGATATATCTGTAACAGATTATATGCTTT
>CAZWCO010000126.1:0-4650 GCA_964632665.1 uncultured Lachnospiraceae bacterium
CGTCAGCAGATTTCATCCGCAAAGTGGATTTATTCCGTCTAAAAGACGGATTTAGTTGAAAAGAGGGCGTTGCCTCAATTTCGTGAAAAATCACTTATTGAGACACGCCTCCCTTTTGGTTTAATGAAATCATTCGCTTCACTCACGATGAAATCCAAGCAAGCTTGGATGAAATCAAAGCCTTACGGCTTCGATGAAATTAAATCCGTCTTTATTCGCCGCAGGCGATTTCATCTGCGTCAGCAGATTTCATCCGCAAAGTGGATTTATTCCGTCTAAAAGACGGATTTAGCTGAAAAAAGACTTGTCACTTTGACAAGTCTTTTTTCTGGTATGCCCGATGCGATTCGAACGCACGGCCTTCAGAGTCGGAGTCTGACACTCTATCCAACTGAGCTACGGGCACGTGAAACACTAATAATTTTACCATAACAGCGTTTTCATGTCAACTAAAAATTTGAATTATTTTCTACGGAATATATGCTACAATTTAAGACAGGAGATGGTTGAAATGAAAAATCTGAAATTTAAAAACAAAAAAGAGCTGCAAGGTTTAGTTGATATGTATTTTGAATCTCTTGAGCCTGAAAGGCTTGTGGACGAGGATGGTTCCATAATAAAAGACAAAAATGGCGTTCCTATTATGTCCGAAAGGAAGCCTGCAACAATTGCATCCCTTGCTTATTCTGTGGGTCTTACCTCCAAAGAAGAATTTATTAATCTTCGTGAAGATGATAAGTATGAATACGTTGTAAAAAGAGCGCTCCTGAGAACGGAAGCGTACATGGAAAGGCTTTTGTTTGACAAATCGGCGTCTGCCGGAGCGAAATATCTTCTTCAGGAAAGCTTTGGCCACGAAAGCACTGGAGATGATGAGCTTGGGTGCGGCGGGGTTGTTATTCTTCCGGAGCCGGAAATAGAAGAGTAGTATTGGCAATATGTTACAGTTGTTTACACGTTTTTTGCTGAATTCCTACAAAAAGATTGTGGTAAAAATTTTCTGCTCAAAAAATGTTGACTTGGTGGTTTAAAAATGTTAGAATATAATTGTGAAACTTTATGCCGATTAATAATTAGTATACGGCTAAAATTTACCTAAGGAGGAGTTAATCATGAAACGTAAATTTTCACTTTTGATTGCTGTAGCATGTTTGTTTAGCAGCCTTACATTTGGCAGCCTTGCACATGCCGCAACAGAAACAGCTTTTACAGACGTAACAAGCGCAACACCTAATGCGGAAGCTATTTTAACACTTACTAAGCTTGGTGTAATTAATGGATATGCCAACGATGATAATACTACATATTCATTTAAGCCGGAAGGTGATATTACAAGAGGTGAATTTGCAAAAATCATAACTGTGGCACTTGGTGCGCAAAATGAGGTGGCAACTTCATCAATTGAATTTAGTGATATAGAGGGTCACTGGGCAAAACCGTATGTGCTTGTAGCTGCAAGCAGAGGCATTGTAAACGGCTTTGAAGACGGAACCTTTAAGCCGGACGAGAATGTTACATATGAGCAGGCTGTAAAAATGATAGTTTGTGCAGCAGGCTATGAAAGCATTGCGCAATCACTTGGCGGATGGCCAAACGGATATATGATGCAGGCTATAAACCTGAAGCTTACAGATAATGCTGTAACGGCTGACCAGACAGGAAAGGCGTCAAGAGGTATTGTTGCACAGCTTATGTACAATGTTCTTGATGTTGATATCCCTGTATACAACGCGGTTACAGGTAAGCTTGAGGACAATCTTAAGACCTTTATGGAAACATACCTCGGCATTGTAATGGTTGATGCACAGCTTGTAGGTGTTGAAGAAAAAACAATTGCAAACTATGCAGGACCAACTCTTTATGTTGGCGAAATGGCTGTAAAGCTTAAGGATGGTTCTGTATTGGTGCTTGACTATACACCATATACACAGGACAAGGCATCACTTGAAGCTTTTGTTGGACAGGACGCTGTTGTTTACTACAAAGAGGGCAAGTCAGGTAATATGGCTTCACTTTATGAGATAGACTTTACAGTTGCAAAGAATACTGTAGTAACAGTAAACAGCAACGACTTTGAGTCATTCTCAGGAAACACACTTAAGTACTATACAACAGGAACAAAAACAAAAACACTTAAGCTTGCATCAACAGGCTTATCTGTATATTATAACGGAAAGCTTGCAAGTGACCCGACTGATATAGCAGACTGGCTTGACCCTGCTGATGCAGCCAACTTTATCTATGGCGAGGTTAAGTTTACAGACAGAGGAAGCGATGGAGAATTTGACACAGTAGAAATCACAGACTATGATTTCCTTGTAGTAGCAAGAACACCATCTACAACAGATTATCTTGTTACAAATAAGGTTAAGTTCACAAGTACACCTCCTGCAAAGCATCTTGCATCAATTGCCCTTGATCCTGAAAATATAACATATACAGTAAATATCCAGAATGAAAAGGGAGCAGCTGTAAATGTTACATCACTCGTTGCAAATAATGTTCTTTTAGTAGCTCAGAGTGAGGATGCAAAAATTATTAATGTAGTTGTTTGCGGCTCGCCTGTTACAGGTAAAATCACAGCTGCATCTGCATCAGAGGGACTTATAACAATTGGTGGTAAAGAATATAGAATAAGCGATTATGCAGCTCAATATTTTACAGAGGCAGCAATAAAGACAGAAACAGGACAGCAAGGTACTTTCTATGTAGATAAATGGGGTACAATAATCTATGGTACACAAACAGCTGTGTCTGAAACAACAAACCCATATGCATATATAATTAGAACAAGTGTTAACGAAGATGAGGACGGCGGAACAATAACAGCTTATGTTCCATCACAGTCAGGTGTTAAGAACTTTACTGTAACCGGCAAGGTGAAATATAACGGCTCACCTATAGCCGCAGTTGATGCTATAGAGGCGCTCAGAAACAACATTCCAACAACAACATCAAACGCAGCAGTTCCTGATATGGCAGACTCTGGAGTGTATGGAACCGGAAATGCTCCTATTCTTACAAATTCATGTCAGGTAGCAAGACTTGTTCTTGACGGAACACTGGTGGAGGAAATTGTTGTGGCAGCTCCTGCAGATTATCCGACTAACTACGGAACAACAGAAGATACAAGTAACATAAAGCCATATCAGGCTCTTGACAAAGTAAGATACAGCGGCTCAAGCAACTTTGGCGGAGAGTTTTTTGTAAATTCTTCAACTACATTTATATATGTACCTCAGGACAGAAGTAAAACAAGCTCCTATGCAAAGAGAACTACTTCTTCCTTCCGTACGGGTATAGATTATTATGTTCAACCGTATAATGTTAACGGTTCAAAGGTTGCAGACCTTGTTCTTGTATATGGTAAGGAAACAGAGACTATTGTTGTTAAGAACACAACACAAGCATCTATTATGGCTAAGGATTATTCAACTGTAATTAAGAATGATGAACAGGTATATGAGGTTGAATACTTTACCAATTCGGCATCATCATCAAAGTCAAATGCAAGCATCACAGAAAATGTAAATGTTTCAAATGATGAGGCAGGATATACAGTAGTAGACATTGCAAATATTAAAGCAGGTGACTTCTTCAGAGTAGGTACAGATTCAGAGTCCGGCCTTGTAAATGCTCAGGTGCTTATGAGTATTGACGATGTCAAGGCTGCAATTGCAGGAACATCTGACTTTACGGGTTCAACATTCCACGTATTCTCTGATGCCACTTACAAGTATGGAGAGGTAACTGTAGCAAATGTTTATGAAGTACTTGATGACAACGGAACATATTCGATTGTTGCATACCGTGCAGGTTTTAACAGTAATGGCGATCCTATAATGGCAGACCAGGTATATGTTCCTGTAAACAGCTCAACAGTTATTTACAGAATAAACTCTAAGGGTGAAATAACACCTTATATAGACGATGAGGGAACAACAAGAATTACACCTATAGAGCTAAGAGAGTCAAAATATGATGGTTCATCATGCAGTAAGATTGGCGTATACTCATATTCAACAGATACTGCTAACAGACAGACAAAGATGATTCTTATTTACGAATAAGAAACAATAAAGGCGATGCGTTTGCATCGCCTTTTTATTTGTTATTTTGTCTAAAATAATCGAATAGCTTATATTATAACCAAAACAGATAAACTTGTTTTGGTTATTTTTGTAATAATTGATTGTTGACACAAAAGTTCTTTCGTGGTAGAATAAAATAGTATATTTATGATAAAATTGCATGGAGTGTCGTCCTGAAATTAAATTTCGGGATGGAAATTTATGCAAAAAACAACGCAAATTTATTAATTATGAGGTGGTAAATTAATGGTGCATCAGGTAAAAGCAGGTAATAATACCCGTCTGAGCTACTCCAAAATCAAAGAGCCATTGCCAATGCCGAATCTTATTGAGGTTCAAAAGGATTCATACCAATGGTTTTTAGAGGAAGGACTCAAAGAGGTTTTCGAGGATGTTTCCCCGGTAACCGACCATTCAGGAAATCTTGTTCTTGAATTTTTTGACTATTCACTCGAATACAATCCCAAATGGTCTGTTGAAGAGTGTAAAGAAAGAGACGCAAAATATGCAGCTCCTCTTAAGGCGTCTGTAAGACTTATCAATCAGGAAACAGGCGAAA
>CAZWCO010000127.1:0-4615 GCA_964632665.1 uncultured Lachnospiraceae bacterium
GTACCAGAGGACGTGCTTTCTGAAATTTGCGAAATTTTAAGTCTTGACCCACGTCCGGGATATCACAGGGATGGAGAGCGGGTTTATAAAATGACATATGCAGGGTTTGGCGTAAGCTTTACCGGGGAAAATGGCAAAATAAAAATATGTGAGATTGTTTAAAAATCTTCCTTTGCGGGCATAATATAATCAGTATATTATGAAGTGACTTTTAAGGACTGCAAATAAACAAAAGCTTATCAAAATTAGAAAATTGTTTTGATGGGCTTTTTGTTTTATGACGATATGTTGGTTTGCACCAACGCGATATATTTGCATTTGGCAAATTCGATATAATTTCTTTTAAAAATTGCGATATGATATAAATTCCATACTCTCGTCCCGAAGGGACATATCGCGCCGCAAGGCATATCGTGTACAAAGTGCATATCGAAAATTCCGTAGGAATTTATATCGCTGCGAAGCAACCTTATGGTTACTTCGCATAAGGGGGATTTTTTTGAAAAAGATTTTGCACTCTACTGTTTTTTTATGTCTTTCACTTGTACTTATGGGAATGTGGGCAGTAAATGTTTCAAAGAGTCTTGAAAGTGGAATTGTACGGCTTCATATAGTGGCAAACAGCGACAGCGACTATGACCAGAGTGTCAAGCTAAAGGTTCGTGACGAAGTTACTAAGAAAGCCTTGCAGCTTGGAAGAACACCCGGGGAGCATGAGCTTAAGGAAATTGCAAACGGTGTTTTAAGTAGTCAAGGAGCAGAATACGGCGCAGAAGTGGATTTTGGAAAATATGAAATTTCAAGGCGCAGTTATGAAGGGTTTATACTTCCCCGAGGAAGATACACGGCGGCAAGGGTTATGCTCGGTGATGCCAAAGGAAAAAACTGGTGGTGCGTACTCTCTCCGCCCCTTTGCTTTTCCAAATCTGCTTTAGGGGAAACTGACAGTCTTTCAAGTCATTTGAATTCTGAGGCAAACGCAGCTGTTTCAACAGACAGGATAACAATAAAGCTTAAGGCTCTGGAGGTAGTATCAAGCCTGAAGGAAAGATTTTTAAATCAGCAAAAATAACAAAAGAAATGTCCTTTGTGTGTGCAAGTTTACAATATTAATTAAATATTGGTAATATCTCTTGAAAAAATATTTGTTTTTAAGTATAATTTACTATAATGTAAATGAGAGGCTGCAGGACAAAAGCCCTTACAGCCTCATGCATTTTAGTGCATAAAATCCATTGCTGTGTCAATCATTCCGCCTATGCTTTTGAAAAGCCCTTCGGTTTTGCGTTGAAGCTTGTGGCGTTGTTTGTCACTGAGAGGATCTACGAACAATGTGGCTGCAGCACCAACTGCAAGTCCTATTGCCATTCCCTTGGCAAAATTCATATATTTATTACCGTTCATGGAAAACACCCTTTCTATTGGATTTTGCGTTGAATAATTTGTGGTTATTCACAAAGTTATTATTGCACTGAAACGCTTTGTTCAATCATGTAATTTATAGAAAAGAGGGTTTTATTTATGGCAGTTACAATGCCTTTCAGAGGATACAGATACAACAAAGACAAAATACAAAACCCGGGAGATGTAATGGCTCCGCCATATGACTCAATCTCCGAAGAGGAAATGGACGGCTATTATGACAAAAATCCTTTTAACGCTGTGCGCCTTGTTTCCCAGAAGAGTCTTGACACTGACACTTCTGAAAATAATTGTTATACAAGGTCAAGGGATTTTCTTGACAAAATGATAGAAGAGCAGGTTCTTGTACAGGACAAAGAGCCCGGTTACTATATATATGAAGAGACCGTCACTCATAATGGTGAAAATTATTATAACAGGGGAATTGTGGCGCTTCTTGAGCTTACAGATTATGAGGACGGAATTGTTGTGCCATGTGAAGAACCAAGCACAGACTCAAAAAATGACAGATTTAATATGATAAGCACAAGCTGTTCAAACAACAGCCTTATCAGCTGTATGTTTACTGAGCGCAGTAAGAAAGTTTCGGCATTTATCTCGGAGCTTCTTGAAGAAGAGGCGGATATGGATTTTGTTGCAAGCAACGGAATAAGACATAAGCTGTGGTCTGTAACTGATAATGAAAACATTAAGCTTATTAAAGATGAGCTTGCAGACAAAAAGCTTTTTATAGTAGATGGTCATAACAGATATGAAGCAAGTCTTGAATACAAAAAGCAAAAAATGACAGAGGCGGGTTACACAGGAGAAGAAAGCTATAACTATGTTATGGCACTTATTTCCGACTCCTATGATGACGCCAGAATTCATCTTCCTGTGCACAGACTTGTAAAAACGTCCCGAAGCTTTTCCGAGGGGTATTTTATTACAGGAATGCAGGAGCATTTTCATGTAGAAAAAATAATTGTGGACAAAAACGATGACGACCTTGGGGAAATCATGAGAAAGCAGATTGCAACTCAGCGCAAGGAAGCAAAGTTTGCCATGTACCTCGGTGGAGATTATTTTTATCGCTTTACCTTTAAGGATGAAAAATATCTCAGCGAGGTTCTGCCCGAAGCGTCAAAAAGCTACCGTCAGCTTGACCTTACAATTTTAAATAAGCTTGTTCTGAATGATGAATTTCGTATAGATACCTCCCAGGAAACAGAGCATGTGGGATATACAAGAAACATTGAAGAAGGAATGCGTCTTGTTGACAGCGGCGAGTATGACTGTCTTTTTGTTATAAATCCCGTTCGTCCTCCGCAATTTGAGGCTATGACAAAGACAGGAGAAAAGCTGCCAAAGCGCGCTGTTTCCATATTTCCAAAGCCGGCGACAGGGATTGTGATACATAAGTTTAATTGAGGGAATGTTTAAAAATGAACAGACCGTTCAATGGCGTGAGTAATATAAAATTTATAGACTATTGTAGAAATTCGCTAATTAGCGAATTTCTATTTATTTGTGCCATTGAACATACGAACTCATCGAACCACTCGACGTACCTGCGTACGACTTCGGGCAAGGTATTATGTGGCTAAAGCCACACAATACTTCGTTTCGTCCGTTCTGCACTATTTTTCTTCATTCCCTGAGATTGAGGGTAAACTGTATAAATATTCCCTTTTTGTTAATTATGACGGATATACAATTAATTTTTGAAAAAGACTTGAATTTATCAGAATTTATGATATAATTAAGGAGTATGTCAAAATATTTATAACGGAAGGAGGTCACATTAATGGTTACTACATTTACTGTACTTCATATTATTGTTTGTGTTTTGTTAATAGTAATTGTTCTCGGTCAGGAGGGTAAGGATCCTGGTATGAAAGGTATTTCAGGTTCAGCACCCGATGCAGGTGAATCTTTCTTCAGCCAGAACGGCGGAAGCACAAAGAAATCAATGATGTCAAAATTGACAATTGCACTTTCAGTTTTGTTCCTTATTACTACTATTGCTATGGTAGTTATTGCAGGCTGATAGGATAGTTTCACGAAAGGAAGTTAACCACAATGAAAAAGAAAAGTATTATTACTCTTTCCCTTGTTGTTATACTTGCCGTTATCCTGAACTATGTTGCATTTTTCGGATACAATATTTCAGGCTTTTCTTACGGCGGTATGTTCGACGAGGAAGACGGTATTAGAAAAGGTA
This sequence comes from uncultured Lachnospiraceae bacterium, assembly GCA_964632665.1. GTDB lineage: Bacteria > Bacillota > Clostridia > UBA1381 > UBA1381 > RGIG9115. Next base: position 3,626 of record CAZWCO010000127.1, read on the forward strand.
TTGACCTTGCCGGCGGCTCGGTTATTACATTCCAGGCAAATGCAGAAAACCCAACTGCTGATGAAATGGCGTCAGTTGAAGCTGTATTCAGCAGAAGACTTGCAGACCTGGGCTACACAGAAGCAAGACTCTCTATGTCTGAAGGCGGAAAAATAACAGCGGAAATTCCTGCTGTATTTGACACAGACGCAGCGGCTGATGTTCTTGGTAAGACTGCAAAGCTTACATTCTGTAATGCAGACGGAGAAGTTGTTCTTGACGGCACAGCTGTTAAGAGTGCTTCTAACCAGTACGGACAGACAAGCGAAATGTCTATGTCAAATCAGCACTATGTTGAGCTTGAGTTTACAGCAGAAGGAAGAAAAGCTTTTGCTGAGGCTACTAAGGCGGCAGCTAGTGCTGCAGAGGATAAGAGATATATTGAAATCAGAATGGATGACGCTGTAATTTCAGCACCGTCAGTATCTGCAGAGTATGCAGCAACCGGTATTGATTCTGATAAGTGTATAATTTCAGGAAGCTTTACAGCAGAGACAGCAAGTACACTTGCAAACCAGATTAAGTCAGGTAACCTGCCATTTGACCTTTCTGTTATTACAAAGGAAACAGTTGGTGCAGAGCTTGGCGCAACAGCCCTTCCAAAGAGCTTACTGGCAGCAGGTATAGGCATAATCATCATTATGCTGTTCATGCTTTGCATTTACCGTTTACCGGGACTTATAGCAGACCTTTCACTTCTTATATATGTAGGTCTTATTGCACTTGTGCTTGGAGTGTTTAAGGTAAACTTAAGCCTTTCAGGTATTGCGGGTATTGTTCTTTCAATTGGTATGGCGGTAGATGCCAATGTAATCATATTTGAAAGAATGAAGGAGGAGTTGAAGCTGGGAAAAACAATCAGAGCTTCTGTTGAGGCAGGCTTTAACAAGGCATTCTCTGCAATCCTTGACTCTAATATAACAACAATTATTACATGTGTTGTTCTTTATG
>CAZWCO010000128.1:0-4611 GCA_964632665.1 uncultured Lachnospiraceae bacterium
TTGATTTGGATGCTTGTGCCAAATCCGCAGAAGAAAGCGCTACGGGCGTAGCTGTTCCCGAAACACTTATTTATACGGAGAATAATGCAGAGGGTATCGGGTATGAGATTGCGTACACAATGCGTCTCTCGGGCTGTCTTGCAACATCATATGTCAGCGGAGGTACAATTGAGGAATGTGAAGCTTATGCAAAAACCAGGAGAATAGAAAGCATTATAAGAGTTTTTGCAGACGGAAAAATTCAAATAAAAGAGTGTGCCACAGGCGTGGTAACAGAAACTGATTATAACACCTTTGTGGGATATTATGAAGAAGATGAACATCACCACGGTCATGACTGCGATTGCGGTCATTGTCACTAATAAGAGGTGTTGCCAATGATAAATGCACTTATAGATATTGGCTCAAACACAATTCGCCTGGTTGTGTATGACGGAGAAAAGGAAATATATAATCATGCAGATTATGCAGAGCTCATAAAAGAAGTTTCAGGTGGTAAAATTACGGAAAACGGAGTTCTAAAGCTTTGCAAAAGCCTTATGTCCATGAAGGTAAAGTCAAAGGCGTACAGAGCCAAAAGTATATATGCTTTTGCAACTGCCTCTCTTCGTGACATAGAGGACAAAAACGCTCTTATAAAACAAATTAAAGAAGTAACAGGTATTGATATAGAAATTATTTCTTCTGAAAAGGAAGCATATTATGACTTTCTTGGAATTAAGAGCTTGAAAAATGCAAGTGAAGGTCTTGCCTTTGACCTTGGCGGTGGCAGCTGCCAGCTTATGTCTTTTTCAGATGGAGAGGTAAAAGAAACTGTTTCTCTTCCTATCGGCTCACTAAAGTTACATTCCCTATTTGTTAATAATGTTTTACCTGCGACAGAAGAAGCAGAAAAAATAGCAGACTTTACAAAAAATCAATTAAACTGTCTTAAACAGTTTAACGGTTATGAAGTGATTTACGGTATGGGTGGAGCTGTTTTTGCACTTTCCGCTTTGTCGGCAGAGTATTTTGAGGGTAGCGCGATTTGCATGGAAACTCTTGAAAAGCTTACAAAGCTTTCCGTAGATGAAATAAATGCAGTTGCACCAAAAAGAATCAAAACAGTAATACCTGCCGCAATTACAATGATGTCAATTCTTCGTCTTTCAGGAGCAAAAGTTATAACTCCTGTGGAGGCAAGTGTACGTGACGGAATTATATATGAAATGATGCACGGATAAAAAAGTGCATAAATACATATAAAAATACTGATAATTTTCGTGTATTTTTGAAGTCCTTCTTCTATTGACTTTAATAGAAAAATATGATATCATACTATAATAATGGTATGACAGTTTTTCTGTGGTGGACAAAAGGAGTGATGAAATGTGAGCAATGATTACATTTTATTAAGTTCAAAGGTTGCGCCCGAGGCTTTTCTTAAGGTTCTTGAGGCAAAACGTATGCTTTCGTCCGGAAGAGCAAAGAAAATACACGAGGCAATATCAGCCGTAGGACTGAGCAGAAGTACTTTCTATAAGTATAAAGATTATGTGTATGAATATAATGCAGACAAAACAGAAAGTATATTTACTTTGTTTTTTGAACTGGCAGATGTGTCCGGTGTGCTTTCGGATATTCTAAAGATATATGCTGATGGCGGATATAATGTTTTGACAATTAACCAGAACATTCCTGTAAACGGCTGTGCAAATGTAACTATAACAGCACGCTGCGGCGGAAAGAACATGGAATATGAGAAACTTACCGGTGAGATACGCCGGCTCGACGGTGTAAATAAGGTACAATTACTTGCCGTACAATAAGGGTGAAGGAGAGAACAAAAATGGCAAATGTAGCAATCATGGGATTTGGTACAGTTGGCAGCGGCGTATATGAAATAATAAAAAACGATGCCAAGCTTGTGAAATCAAATTCCAATAATGAAAGTATTGAAGTAAAGCACATTCTTGATATCCGTGATTTTTCGGATCACGAGGATGCTCATCTTTTTACAACTAAGTTTGAGGATATTCTAAATGACGATACGGTTTCCGTAGTTGTTGAGGTTATGGGCGGACTTCATCCTGCTTACGAATTTACAAAAGAGCTGTTGCTTGCAGGTAAAAGCGTTGTAACCTCAAATAAAGAGCTTGTTGCAACATACGGAACGGAGCTTCTTGCAATAGCATGTGAAAAGAACGAAAATTATCTTTTTGAGGCGAGTGTAGGCGGCGGAATTCCAATAATAAGGCCTATACACCAATGCCTGACAGCAAACAGGATAGAAAAAATTGCAGGAATTCTTAACGGCACAACAAACTATATCCTGAACGAAATGTTCAAAAAGGGTAAAAAGTTTGAGGATGCTCTTGAGGATGCGCAAAAAAAGGGTTATGCAGAAAAAAATCCTGCGGCAGATATTGAAGGCCATGACGCCTGCAGAAAGATTGCAATACTTGCGTCTTTAGCGTCAAAGCAGGAGGTTGACTATAAAAACATTCCCACAGAAGGAATTGTAAATATAACATCTGAGGATGTTAAATACGCAGAGGCGGCTGACTCGGTTATAAAGCTTATAGGATATGCATCCTTTAATGAAGAAGGAAAGCTTTATTCAAGAGTATGTCCTATGCTTATTTCAAATGATGAGCCTCTGTCATCTGTACACGGCGTATTTAACGCTGTTATGGTAAAAGGTAATAATGTTGGAGACACTTTGTTCTACGGCAGAGGAGCCGGTAAGCTCCCGACTGCAAGTGCAGTTGTTGCCGATGTAATTGACGCTGTAAAGCATATAGAGCGCAGCAAGAAAATTGCATGGAATAAGCCCGGTGGTGACATGATGGTTTCTCCTGATGAAATGGTATTCCGCTTCTTCGTAAGAACAGGTGACAGCCTTGATGATGTAAAAGCTGTATTTAATGTACAAAAGACCTTTGAAATCGGCATCCCCGGCGAGTGTGGCTTTATAACAGAGCCCATGGCAGAGGGCAAATTTAAGAATAAGCTTGACAGCCTTGCCGATGTGCTGTCTGTGATAAGAGTGATGGACTAATATGATAAAAATTAAAGTCCCTGCAACAAGTGCCAACATGGGACCGGGCTTCGATTGTTTAGGTGTTGCGCTGGGATTACACAACATAATACAGGTTGCAGAAACAGACGACGGGTTTACAGTAGTTACAGGCAGAGACAGACGTGTTGTTCCGGGCAGGGACAATAACCTTATATACATGGCAATGAATGTTGTGTTTGAAAAGGCGGGATATTCTCCAAAGGGAATAAGAATCAGCCAGACCAATAACATTCCTGCAACACGCGGATTTGGAAGCAGTAGTGCATGTATAATAGGCGGCATGCTGGGTGCAAATGTAATTTGCGGCAGACCCTTTAACTACGGTGAAATACTTGACATGGCGGCGGATATGGAGGGTCACCCGGATAATGTAACTCCTGCTCTGTTTGGTGGTTTTTGCACTACTGTAAACAATAATGGGAAAATACATTATACAAGCAACAAGCTTACCTATCCCATAAGATTTGCTATGATGTATCCTGACTATCCTATGGCAACAAGGGATTCCAGGAAAATTATTCCTGATACATTTTCAAAAGATGATGTGGTATTCAATATTTCCCACGCAACAATGTTTGTTTCGGCGCTTACTTCGGGAAAGCTTGAAATGCTGAAGGTTGCCTGTCAGGACAAAATTCATCAGGAATACAGGAAAGCAAATATTCCGGGAATAGAAAATGTGTTTGAAAAATCATATGAGCTTGGCTCATATGCAACATATCTCAGCGGCTCGGGACCAAGTGCTGTATCCATAATAGATGCAAAAAACACGGGCTTTGAGGCGGAGATGAATAAATATTTTGAAACAAATCTGAATGGCTGGAAATGCAAGGTGCATACAATTGATAATGTAGGTGCTGTCGTATGTGAAAGCCGTGAGGATTTTAAATGGAGGTAGAAAGATGTCAATTGGATTAGTAGTTCAAAAGTACGGCGGTACAAGCGTAAGAGACGCAGAACGTGTGATGAACGTAGCAAAGCGTGTTACTGATACTTATCAGCAAGGTAATAACGTTGTTGTTGTAGTGTCAGCACAAGGTGATACAACGGATGATTTGATAGAAAAAGCATATGAAATCAATCCCTCACCGTCAAAAAGAGAAATGGATATGCTTCTTGCAACAGGTGAACAAATTTCAATTTCACTTCTTGCAATGGCAATTGAAAAGCTTGGTTTTCCCGTTGTTTCAATGACAGGCTGGCAGGCAGGCTTTAAAACTGACTCAAACTACGGAGCTGCACGTGTTCACGAAATAAAAGCAGAAAGAATAGAAAACGAGCTTGACAAAAGACGTATTGTAATTGTTGCAGGCTTCCAGGGTATAAATAAGTATGATGATATAGTAACTCTTGGAAGAGGCGGCTCTGACACATCAGCAGTTGCTCTTGCGGCTGTTCTTGGTGCAGATGTATGTGAGATATATACAGACGTTGACGGAGTGTTTACAGCAGATCCGAGATTTGTAAAAAATGCGTTCAAGCTGGACGAAATTTCGTATGACGAAATGCTTGAGCTTGCGTCTTTGGGCGCAAACGTGCTTCATAACAGA
>CAZWCO010000129.1:0-4606 GCA_964632665.1 uncultured Lachnospiraceae bacterium
AACAGTAACAAAGAGCACTGTTTCTGCAGTGGAAAACAAAACAAGAGAAGCAAAAATCCGTTATTCCATGCATGAAATAAAAGAGAGGATAGAAAGTAATTATGCTGCAATTGGTGAGTGCGTCTACAGCAGCTTCAAAAACAAAAAGCACCGGGAGGACTTTTCCGAAATCTTTGGAAGACTGGATGCTTTAAATGAAGAGCTAGAAGAGCTTAACCAAAGACTTTATGATGAGTGTAATCTGCAAATATGTCCTGACTGCGGTGCGTTTGTTTCGGTAAAAGATGCTTTTTGTCATAAATGCGGAACACAGGTAATAGAAGATGAACAGATTTAATAAACTTATTAACAAAATAAATGAATGGAGAGATATTGTTATGACAGAGGATAGAAAAAAGGATTTGCAAAACTTTATAGCGGCAGGCAAAAAGGTAGTTGCAAAGCTTAAAAAGTATCATGACGATAAAATAATTTCATATGACGGCGAGGACGCATTCTACTCGGATGCAGATGACTATGCAGACGACATTGACAGCGCTATCGAGGACGCTGTGGCAGGTAATTTACCTGACGAGATCGGCGAAGATGCAGAAAAATCCTTTGGCTATTACGAAAAAATAATGAATAAGCTGGATACCGTAAAGGACAGCATAAAAGGAAACGAAGCAGTATCCGAAATACTAAAGAAAGCAGAAAATCTTTTCAAAAGTGATGTTCTTACAAAGGAGCAGCTTCAGGCAGAGCTTGACGAGCTTATGGTAGAGCTTGACGATAAGCTTTCCGCATTATTTGAAAAGTCAACAGGTATTGCCGGTTCAATTGATAGTCTTACAGAGCAGTCCAAGTCCAACTACTCAAACATTACATCCTCAATAACAGAGGTTTCCGATAAGACAGATGAAATGATTTCTACCCTTGCAGAGGTTAATGCGGTTTTGAAATCATCAGCACCAAAGCTTGACGAAATAAGAGAAGCGTCAATCGGTATCGATAAGCTTACAGACTCTTTGTTCGAGCTTAAGAATGCAAATATAAAGGTAAAAAATGATATTGAAGCTATCAACAGCAAAATCAAATTTTTGAAAATATGGGGCATAAGTGCTTGTAGCGTCATTGCTGTAATCGCTGCGGTAATATTGGCTCTTGAGATTTTTTAATAAAATATAAGCTGCCCCGTAGAACTTTCTTCGGTAGGCAGCTTTTAAATTATTGTATAAATTTGTAAGGAGGTAAAAAAGATGAAAGAAAAAAGCTATATTTGTATTGATTTAAAATCTTTTTATGCCTCCGTGGAATGTATGGAAAGGAATCTTGACCCCATGACCACCAATCTTGTGGTTGCAGACCCCTCACGTACAGAGAAAACTATATGCCTGGCAGTTACGCCGTCACTTAAATCATTTGGAATACCGGGACGTGCAAGGCTTTTTGAAGTTGTTCAAAAAGTAAAAACGGTAAACTCCGTAAGACGTAGAAACATAAAAGGCGGAGAATTTTCAGGAAAGTCCTGTGATTATACAGAGCTTTCTTCAAATCCCCGGCTTGAGCTTGATTATGTTGTTGCACCGCCACGTATGGCACTTTATATGGATTACAGTACAAGAATTTATGATATATACCTTAAATTTGTTGCTCCCGAGGATATCCATGTGTATTCCATTGACGAGGTATTTATGGATGTTACCAACTATCTCAATACCTACAAAATGTCTGCGCCGGAGCTTGCAAAGAAAATAATCAAGGCTGTGCTTGATGAAACAGGAATTACGGCAACTGTTGGAATTGGAACAAATATGTACCTTGCAAAAATAGCTATGGATATAGTTGCAAAGCGTATGCCGGCAGATGAAAATGGGGTAAGAATTGCCTGCCTTGACGAGATGTCGTACAGGCAGGAGCTATGGAACCATAAGCCTCTTACAGATTTCTGGAGGGTGGGCAGAGGATATATCAAAAAGCTTAATTCAAACAGAATGTACACCATGGGTGATATAGCAAAAGCGTCCTTAACAGAGTATGGTGAAAATTTGCTCTATAAGCTCTTTGGAGTAAATGCAGAGCTTCTTATAGACCATGCATGGGGATATGAGCCGTGTACAATTGCTCATGTGAAATCATATAAGCCTTTAAACAAAAGCCTTGGCTCCGGTCAGGTGCTTCATTGCCCTTATAATTTTGAGAAAACACGCATAATAGTAAGAGAAATGATAGAGCTCCTTGTTCTTGATTTGGTTGAAAAAAGACTTGTAACAGACCAGATTGTTCTTACAATAGGATACGATACAGAGAATCTTACAAATCCGGAGCTAAAGGACAAATACAAGGGCGAAATTACCCTTGACCACTATGGCAGAAAAATACCGAAACACGCTCACGGAACTGTAAACCTGGGAAAGTATACGTCATCAACATCCTTAATACTTGAAAAGGCTATGGAGCTTTATGAAGAAATATCCCATAAGGATTTGCTTGTAAGACGTGTAAACGTTGTTGCAAACCGTATCCTTGACGAGAGCCTTGTTGATGATACTATCACTTTTGAACAGCTTGATATTTTTACAGATTACGAAAAGCTAATAAAGACCCGGGAAAAGTTAATGGAGGAGCAAAAGAGGGAACGCTCCTTACAGGAAGCCATGATAGAAATAAAAAATAAGTTTGGGAAAAATGCAGTCTTAAAAGGCACAAATCTTTGCGAGGGTGCAACAACTGTTGAGCGTAACAGTCAGATTGGAGGGCATAAGGCATGAATAAATATGAGGATATAATTAACCTTCCATATAAAAAGTCTGCCACACGTTCTCATATGTCAATTCAGGACAGAGCGGCGCAGTTTGCACCTTTTGCGGCTCTTACGGGTCATGATGCGGCAATTAAAGAAACGGCAAGGCTTACAAGCAGCAAGATAATTCTTGACGAATACGAAATAGAGCAGCTTAACAGAAAAATAATTGCTCTTAAGGAAAAAGAAAATGAAAATCCTGATATATCTGTAACATATTTTGTGCCTGACCTAAAAAAACAGGGCGGAGAATATATTACCGTTTCCGGAAGCTTAAAGCAAATTAGAGATACAGAGCAAACAATTGTACTTCTTGACGGCACAGTAATTTATATAGATGCCATATCAGAAATTGTTTTTAATACAGATATTGAAAAGGAATAACTTGAATATAATAAAAACAGGGAGGATAATGATATAAATGATTTTCAAAAAAAAGACAATGGCCGTAATATGCACTACCCTTGTTACAGCTATTCAGATAAATGCATCGGCATCAATTTTAGGTGAATTAACCGGCGGTTACAAAGAGTCACTTTCTACTGAAGTGATGTTTCACGAATATATGTATAATACCGATACTACAACACAGACAGAATATTATGTAGAATATAAGCCTACAGAGGATATTGTGCCTGTTGTAATAAACGGAGATGCAATCTATGGAAAGCGTACAATCACACAGGCGGCTCAGTATATGAAGGACAACGGACTTAAGCCTATGATTGGCATAAACGGAGATTTTTTCTCTTTGCAAACAGGCATACCCATGGGCCATACAATAATTGACGGTAAGCTTGTTACCTCGGACACGTCAGGGCAAAACGCAATCGGCTTTAATGAAGACGGAACGGCTTTTGTGTCATGGCTCGAAATTCAAAACAAGATAACGAGAGCAGACGGCACTTTTATGAATATTGACTGCGTGAACAAATGGTGTCAGCCTACAATCAGTTCAAGCTATTTGTTGACCGACATGTTTGGCACATCAACCAAAACCTCTGGCAATTGTAAATTTATAATTTTCTCTATTGTTGAGGGAGAAATGTCAATAGGAGGAAGCCTTAAACTAAAGATTGACGAAACATTTGATTATGACGGTGACATTTTAATTCCCGAGGGAAAGCTCGTACTTGTTATGACAAACGCCTACGGTGAGCCTGACAAGCTAAGCTTTATGGCAAATCTACAGGTGGGGGAAGAAGTGACATTTACAAGTGAGTCGGTGTACGACAAAAATGAATGGGCAAATGCAGAGCACGGTATGGGCTCAATCGGCGGCAGACTAATTGAAAATGGAGTTGTAAATACACAGTTTGAAGCAGGGGTTGCACCTCGTACAGCAGTGGGAATAAAGGCTGACGGTAGCATAGTTTTTTACGTTATTGACGGAAGACAAACAGACCATAGTACAGGAGTGCAAATTAAAACTCTTGCAAAAAGAATGGCAGAGCTTGGCTGTGTTGAAGCAATTAACCTTGACGGCGGCGGCTCAACGGCAATTGCTGGTGTATTCCCGGGTAGCTCCGAAATGTCAGTTATAAACAAGCCATCTGACGGTAGCCTCAGGAAATGTGCAAACTATATTTTCCTTAAGGATATGCGCAAGTCTGTCGAAAAAACTCTGCACATTAACGCAGAGGTTTCTAAAAACAGAAAATACCTTGCAGGATTTGAGGAAACCTTAGATAATGTATATGTAACAGACTCGGACGGAAACAGAGTAGACGGGGTAGAAATCACATACTCAGTTGAAAATCCAGACGGCAGTAATATTGTTGTTGACGGAAACAAGATAACGGCACGTGGGTCCGGCTCGGGCTT